>JAZSDE010000117.1:0-11430 GCA_045531015.1 Faecousia sp. | reverse complement strand
CCCCTGCTGCCGCTGAACATTGAGAGCAACAGCGAAGGCGGCGCGAAGATCATCGCCTCCGAGCTTGCTGCGTTTATCGAAAAGTGCGATCAATTGGACGCCACAAAGTTCCTTGCATTTGCGAAATGATTATAACAAAACCGGCACGTCGCGTGCCGGTTTTGTTTCGGGACGGGGAACCCGTCCCCTACGATGCACCATCGTTAGACCTTGTAGGGGCGACCATCGGTCGTCCGTACCGCACCTCCGACACCGTAAAATATCGGAACATTGCGGACGGGCAATGCCCGCCCCTACGAGAATCATTGTCAATTATCAATTGTCCATTGTCAATTTCCGAAAGGTGTTCTTCCCCGCAAGGCCGTCGGGAGCGAGGGCGGTCTTCTTTTGATAGGTACGCAGGGCGTTCTCTGTTTTGCTGCCGAAGATACCGTCGGCGGTGAGCTTGTAGCCCGCGCACAGCAGCAGCATCTGCAGAAGCCGTACCGTCTCGCCGCAGCAGCCCTTTCCTACCACATTTTTGTTTGCCGCCCGCTCCGTGATAGGGCCGAAAATGCCGTCCGCGTCAATTTTCCATTCCTCCTGCAAAGCGCGCAGGAGGGCTTTTTTTGTCTTTGGGCCTGCGATGCCGTCCACGGTGAGCTTTGCAGCATAGTTGAAATTCAGGTAATGCTGCACCTTCTGTACGCTGTCAATTTTCCCGGAAAGGGCTTCATAACCGGGCGTGCAGTAGCCCAGGATGGACTTGCTGGCGGCGCTTACCTCCCGGCGGCCAACGGCGTCCTTATAGTTTCCCTCGATGGCGGTGATTTTCCCCCCGTAGCACCGCTCCACGATGCCGATATGGTCGCCTTTTCCGTCACCGCCCCAGTCGTAGACGATAAGATCGCCCATTTGGGGGGTATAGTCCTTGGTGCGAAAGCGGTTCTTTGCTTTATAGAGCTTTACCATATCCCCCACACTGCACTCAGGAAGCAGTATATGGGAAATGCCCAGGAAAATGCCCACCGCAGACACAAAGGCCGCGCACCAAGGGTCGGTATATTTCACCGCGTAGCCCCGGGGCAAGGGGTTTTGGCTGTTATACAGATCGATGATCTGCTTATGGCTGCCGTCTTTTTCCCTGCAGCCAAGGAAGCTCCCCGCAGCGGTGATCACCGCAACCGCCGCGGTCATAGGCACTCCTCCTTGGGGAGGTCATTTTCCTCTACCTCCTGCCACGCGCTATCGTCTGCGCCTAAGGGCAGCACCACGGTCTTTCCGTAGGTTTCACCGTTAAATAAGTACTTTCCATCCTCGGCTGTGAGGATGATTTGGGTAAGGGTCTCTTTTTTCATAAGTTTCCTCCTTTGTGTTTGGTAGGTAGGGATACCCCTCCCGGGGTGTCCGCGGACACCGCAGGAGCGGTGTCCCTACAAGTTCTTTCGATGGTGCGTTCATTCTGCATTATGCATTATGCATTATGCATTATGCATTGCGCATCCTAATACACCAGCGTCCAGTTTTTGGCGGTGACGGTAGCTTTCTGCGTGTCTGTCAGCTTACCGCCCACCGTTGCGTGGAAGGTCAGAGTCTGGGAAGTCTTCCCGGTCAGGTCTTTCAAATGGCCAATGATAGATTGCACGGATTCTGTGGATAGTTCGGAAGCCCCTGCAAATGCAATATCGTGACCAATCACGCCCTCAAACCTAATTTCAACAAGTCCGGTCGTATTTAAAAACCAGTTAGAATATGTGACCGTGTCGTTTACAATCAATTTCTCTATCATTTTGTTTTCTTTCCACATATGGGAAAACACATGCTGGGAATCACCGGTGAGCCCTGTGCAATCTATTGTTGGGATGTTGCATAATGCAGAGCTATAACTAAACATATGTGTAATATCCGTTGCCCCCGATGTATCTAACACAACCCCACAATCCTTGAGCCTTTGTTTCAGATCCAAGACTTTCGCGTGTCTGGCCGCTTCCCATGCATAAAACAGATAACTGGCGCTGCCAACTGGCTTTATATCATATTTTGGGAAAAAATTGTCCGTATTGAACCGCATACCACTAAACACGCCATTAGTGGCACTATAATTAGAAGAACCGTTTTGTTGATAGGCATCCCAAAAGGCGTCATAAGAATGATCTTCACCCTCGGCGGTAATGACGATATTGTGGGTGTGCCGTTTTCCGGCGGTCAGCAGCCGCTTTTGTCCTTTTACGGTAATGTGCAGATCACTCATACGTCCTCAACCTCCCCGTTATACACCGGCATCGTCTCCAAGGCGGTGAGCCGGGCGTCAAGCCTTGCCTCTACCTGATGCAGAAGGGGCAGATAGCTGCATTTGGGTATTTTATCCGGCTGGACACTTGTACGGAAATAGGCGGCATTTTGGGGCATCGTCAGGGTCACCTCTGTCTGATCGCTTTGGGTCAGCAAGGTGGCGATCTTGTCCTTATTTTCATCGTAGACCGCAAATGCACGGTTGTTTTCTAAAAAGAGATTTTCGAAATGCAGCGCATAACCGCCCTGAACGGGCACGAAATCCGTACACCGCTCTCCCTCCTGCTCCCCTGCAGTACCGTTGCCCCGGATGAATTGGTCATTTACCAAATACTGGGTCATATCCGGAGATACTGATAGTGGAGAGAGGGTGTTTATATAAGTCATAAGTGCATCTTCCCTGTCGATGCGCCGCTTTTCCACCGTACCCAAAATGTCCGTATAGTTGGCGGCAGGCGTGCCGCTGGGCTGTACGCTGGCGCGGAAATAGGCCGCCCCTTCCGGTATCAGAACGGTAATGTCCGTCTGGTCTGTGTTGTAGCGCAGACACCGCAGAAAATTCTTATTTTCATCATAGATGCACAGACCCCGGTTTCCCGTCAAAAACAGGCCGGTAAAATGTACGCTGTAGCCACCTGTTACCGGGATATAGTCTGTGCAGCTTGTGTCCGGATCTGTGCCCTCTGCGCCGTCATAGGCGCGGATGAAACGGCCGCTGAACAGCTTGCCCGTCAGGTCGATAGGCGGCGTTTGGGGATGGATGCGCTCCACCCAATCCGCCTGGGTTTTGTCCATTTGCTGATGGGTCTTATCTATTCTGGCGTTTGTATCTGCGAATTGCTTTTGGGTGATCTGGACATAGGCGAAAACCGGCGATTGGGAGGGGCTGACAGAGGTGCGGAAATAGGCCGCGCCCGCCGGCACCTCCAACTGAACCGTCGTGCCGCTATACTGGGTCTTGGCGGTTTGCAGGAAGTTTTTGCTGCTGTCGTAAAAGCAGAACGCGCGGTTGCCCTGAAGCAGCAGTTTTTCGCCCCGCAAAAAGCCAATGCCCGGCGTTACGGGGATAAAATCCGTGCACCGCTCCCCCGAAACTGCCTGCTGCTGACCGTCGTTTCCCCGGATAAAATAGCCCTGAAGCACACCGCCTGCAGCTTCGATGGGGATCACCTCATCCGTCTTATTGGCCTGTAGGCCACCGATTTGGTCTTGGAGCTTTGTAAGCTCCTCCGGCACAAGCACACCGCCACCGCTGCCGCCGTATTTCAGAAGCCATTGGGTAAGGTTTGTGTAGCGCTCCGGCTCCACACTTCCGGAAACCTCGCCCTGTACGAAAAGGGGGATGCGCAACGTGGATTTTTGGCTTGTGCCCTCATAAATGACCACCTGAAAGTCCGTGTCCCCCGCCATAGAGCACACCGCCGGCGCTAAGTACACAGTCAGCACGCTGCCGGAAACAGCATAAGCGACACGCCCGTCAGGGAGGGTGTCGTATTCCCCGCCTGCTTGGCCGTTTCGGTAGCGCAGCAGCACATTGGCATTTGCAGGTATTTCCCAAGGCGCACCGTCACACAGCAAATTAATTTGCAGTACAGCCGCGCTGTCGCCCCGGACTAACGCTATATTTTGGGGAATACCCCGCCGATATAGGTCTAAGGTTAGCTTTTTAATTACGTTCATATTTCCTCCTTACTGCGAAGCACATCCAGCGCCCGCTTCAGCACCTTCGGCAGCGGGATGCCCATAAGGCCTGCGTTTTCCGTGATGGACAGCACCTCGTTGCTGAGAAAGCCCACGCACAGGGCTGTACGGATATAGGCCGTTCCCAGTACCAAGTCCATCTGATGCCCCACCGCCACGACGGATAGGAGCATTGCCTTTTTGCACAGGCCCTTGAAGCCGTAGGCAGAGCTGTAACTGCCGGTGGGGGTCTTTTTGCTTTTGTGAAATAAAAGCGCCACCGCAATGCCGGACAGCAGATCCACTGCCATACAGACGGTCAGCGCACTCAGATCGCTGGTCCAGGGGCCGAATAATAGGGAAAGGCCGCCGCCCAGCACACCGGATATAATACATAGCTTTTCTTTCAATCTTCCTCTTCCTTTACTGTAAATTCTGTAGGCGACAGGAGCAGCAGCCGCCCGGTATACGCCGGCAGACGGAGGGTAATATCTCCGTCTTCTTCCGTAGTCACCGTGACCTCCCCTGTCCCCCGCCAGCCGCTATAGTCTCCAAAGCCGTAAAGACCGCTGCCGGTCACAAAGACACCGGCCGGGGCATAGAGCCGGATACCGTTTTCTTTCGGTGTGGCAGCTGCCAAATGGACGCCGTTGATTTGCGCCGGAACGTTGACGGAAAAGCTGTTTTCCTTCCAGTTAAATACGGGGATGCCCTTTTGCACCGTGGCCTTGGCATCTACGGCATAGAGCTTGTCTCCCACGGTGACTGTCAGCTTATGGGAGAGCCTGTGGTCAAAGCCGGAAAGGTGAAAAACAGCGGTGTAGCTGTCCTGTCCCATTTCCGGGGTGGCCGTCACTTCGCTGCCGTCCGGCAGGTAACAGGTCACTGTCAGGTGGTTTTCCACCTGTCCGAAGGAGCCGGTAAAGCAGCTGCCCCGGACAGTAAGCTGCACTGAGCCGTCGATTGGGTCGGGGCGGATGGCGGTGGCATTGGCGGTGGGTTTTCGGTAAGGCAGCAGCAGCACCGCCACCTCCTTGCCCACGGTGTAGCCGCGGCTGTCGGTAAGGGTGAAGCGGTAGCGGTCTTTTTCCGTTTTCTCAAAAAGGAGATAGTCGACCGGGATGCCTTCGATGGCGGTGCTTTTCACCTCTGCCCCCTTTTGGAGGATAGGCGTTAAGATACACTCTGCGGTGGATGCGTACCGCACCAAAATATGGGCATCCCCCGTAAGTGCCAGTGTCTTCGGATTGATATCCAAAACACTGCACTGAAGATCCGGGCCGCAGTCGCTCCCCCGGGTCATCACCGTAAAGTGGCTTTCCGTCTCGCCTAAAAGAACGCCTTCCTCATAGGTGCGGCAAGTGAGGGTACACACCCCGGTAGACCCGTCGGTAATACCACCATAAAAGCTCTCAGGGATGGAGACCGCAAGGCTGAGAGCGTCCATTACCTGCTCGGTGTCCACAAGGAGACCGTCAGAAGATATGTAGCCGGAAAGGGCACCCATCCTGTAGGCCAGCGAGTGGCTGTGGCCGTTTTTTTTGCGATTGAATGCCAAAAGGGACGTGCCGCCGATGTAGGCATCGGTGGCACCCACGGTGGTCAGCTGCAGCGCAGGTGTCAGCGTCATCTTGCCGCCGGTATAGGTAAAATTACCGGGGGTATAGTCGGCAGTTACGGGGTGATAGACGGAAAAAGATACCGACAGGCTGCACGTGCCGTCACTTTCGTGGGGGACTTTTATTTGCCCCTGACAAAGGATGAGACTCGATTGGGGCTCGATGCTTATTTGATTGTCATAATCCGTACCGTCTCTGTGGACATACTGCTTGCCGTTTAAGAGGATCTTCGCGCCGGTGCGCCACTGGGAAAGCCTTGTATTGCCGGAAAACAAGATCAGTTCATAAGATAGGACGGACTCGTTTTTCTCAGGAGAAACCGATTCCTCCGTAAGACGCAGCTCCGTCCGGTAGTACCTTGCGGCAGTGCTGTTAAGTCCGCCGTAGGTAAAGATTTTCGTTTGTAAGGACATAAGTTTCTCCTTTAAAGGCTCCCTTGTGTAAAGGGAGCTGTCATTTGTGAGGAACGAGCAAATGACTGAGGGATTGTTTGTATCGATAAATCACAACCCCTCCGTCAAAAATCAAATAGATTTTTGCCACCTCCCCTTGCACAGGGGAGGCTTTGGTGCAGTATTAGAGATAAAAGCACCCGGTGCCGCCGTCGTAATCCTGAAACCGGGCGTGATCGCCCACATTGAGGTAATTGCGCACCTGCACATCGGTGGCAAGGACACCGGAAGCATCGGCCCGCAGGATGGTCTCCCCCGCCCGGTGAACGTACATTCCCGTGTGGTCTAACCGGTTTTCCATCTCCTCGCCGTTCTTACGAATGTGAAGTCCCGTCTCATCGAAGGTGTAGCCGGTGGAGGTGGTGACCTTCCCCGCGCCCGTTTCCTTTACGGTCTGTACGTCAATTTTCAGGCTCTCAGCAGTCTGCTCAACCTGGGTCAGCGCGCTTTTAAGGCTGTCCGTCACACCGCCCTGCCGGGAGATTTCTGCCCGCAGGCTATCCACAGTCAGCTGGAGCGCAGCGGCTTTGCCGTCTCCTTCCTTATTTTCTGCCCGGATACCGTTTAAGTCCGTTTGCAGCGTCATAATTTTCCCCGCAAGAGACGATAAGCTAAAATCGTTCCGGGCGCTGATACTTCCCCTGCTTTGACTGCCGGTGCAGCTGATTTTGTCCCGGCTGCCCCGGCTTTCCACCGTCATAATGAGCGAAGAAAAGGTCTTACCCTCGGCGGTGGTGACATTTATAAGCTCCCCGGGCTGAACGGTACCAACCGGCACTTCCGCGGAAAAGGGGCAATAGGAAATGTCGCAAAGCTGTTCGTACAGCCGCACTGCCACCTCCAAGTCCCCCTCGCCGCCGGTTAAGATGGGGTTGCCCTCGATCACGTAGGCGTTCTCCCCGGCGCTGCCCGGGTAGATAAGTCCCACATCCGTAGGCTCTTTGCGAATTTGAATCTTGTCGATCCTGGCAGTTTCGTAATCTGCATACCGGAAAGTGCCGCCAAAGATGGGACAATCCGCTGTACCCACAGTCGTTTCCGCAGGCGTATACCACGCAAATTCCAGCTCGCCTGTAGGTTTGGCGCGTAAGAAACAGCCCGCCACCTCTCCGATCCAGCTCAGCAGCCGCCTGCCGGTGATGCCGCTTCCCGTAATGGCGGGAACGATGCACACACCGCCGGGAATGTGTTCCTCGGAAAGAGTCACGCCGCACTGCGCGCATACCATATGGGCGAATTCCTCCATGGGGTAGGGCCAGTCTGTCAGGCCTTGCAGCCACGTGTCCAAATTTTTATCCAATTTCGCCACCGGGTCGTAGGCGGTGACAGAAAACCGGGCGGCAGAAAGCCGCTTGGGGGTCTCCACAGTGAAGATGCCCAGCAGCTTTTCGTCCCGGTAAAGGGCAAATTCCTCTCCCGCTTGCAGGGGGCAGACGCCCCCTGTGTCCATCAGCTCGATCTCTGCCACGGCGGCGCAGACCGTGCCGAGTGTCAGCTCCTCGGCACTGCAGACGCTTTTCGTCACCGTAAGGCGCCGGATCGCCGTACCGGCTTCGCCGGAGGAAATGGAAGTGCCGTCAGATAGTATGATCTTGTGCATAACGCCTCCTAACACTCGATGACGTCAAATTTCAAATTGCGGTAAAGCCCGCTTTTTGCTGACTGCCACACGACGCCATACTCCGAGAGATAGGCAGTGCAGCTTTTACTTTTGGCCGGCTCGTCCGGTTCGGGATAGGAAAAGGAAAATGTACCGCCCGATGACAGGACAGAGCGCATATAGCGGTACTCCTCTTGGGTCAGGGTGCTATATAAAAACTGCCATTTTTTGACTCCCCGGCGCAATATATTTCGGTGCATATAGCCCTTTTCGTCCCGACCCGATTCCCCGTCGTCCAAGTCACAAAAGAACATCTGCACCCCCGCGTCCGGAGTCAGTAAAAACTTGCCATCGACGGCATATAAATAGCCCAATTCATTCATAGATTCCCTCCTTTGCTTTTGTTTACAACACCCTCGCAGGGGCAGCTGCAAATCGCCCGCGGGCGGCTATTAGCCGCCCCTACAATTTCTTTCGATGGTGTATCGTAGGGGCGACCATCGGTCGTCCGTACCGCACCTCCAACACCCTGCAATCTTGCTATCTTTACAGACGGGCAATGCCCGCCCCTACAATTTCTTTCGATGGTGCAATTTATATCCCGCCTGCCACTGCCATTTTCCGATAGTACCGCTCGCTGGCCCGGGCGATGGTCTCGTCCCCGATGCGGATGCCCAGCACCGCCTCCAGGATCTCTCTTTGAATGCCCACAGAGGCCTCAAGACCGGTCAGCAAGGCATTGGTATGGTCGTCCATCACCAGCGCCACCGCCTCTTGTATGGTGGCAAGGGGCGCTTCGATGTTGGTGCCGTGCTTTTGGTCGCCCACCATTGCGAGGAAGGGCTTATTGGCTGGCAGCACCGCGCCCTGCGCCAAAAAGGGAATTTTGGGCGACAGGAAGCTGGGCAGGGACAGGCCGAAGCTCTTGCCGCCGATGCCGGGCACCCAGTCCGGGATCTTGAAGGAGAGCTTATTAAAGATGGACGATAGGCTGTTGCCGGCGGTGGTCATCACCGCCATCAGGGTATTGAAAATACCGATGATGATATTGGCGGTCACCTTAAAGCCGTTTCCCAAGGGGTTCAGCAGCACCTTGGAAAACCACAGCGCCACACCGCCCCATACCGCGCTAATGCCGCTCCACACCCGGTCGGACACGGAGCCCACGCCGGAAAAGGCCTTCGCCACATTGGCAAGGACATTTATAAACGACCCCATTTGGTCGCCTGCGGCTTTAAAGGTACTGTTTGCCAGTCCCAGCCACAGCGCCATAGAAAGATCGCCATTTAGTAGTGCCTGCACCGCGCTCACGCCGGTGAGGATCTTTCCCAAACCCAAAACAATGCCGCCTGCATCCCAGCCGGTAAATTCCTCCAATTTTCCTGTAACGGTGTCGGAAAATTCCCCCACCGCGCCTTTTAAGGTAGCGGCAATTTTGTCCGCCACCTGTTCCATACCCGTAATTTCTTCCCGTTGGGTCTCAGTGATGACCGTGCCGGTCTGCCAGTCGCCCAATTTAGAGAGTTTATCGAAATCCGCCAGGGTCTTTCGTGTGTCTCGGCGAACCACCTGCGTGGTATTTACGATCTTGCCCAGCACCCGGTTCAGCGCCAAGCCCACCGCAGCAATGGCGGTAGCCAGTGCCTTTGTATTATCGATGACATCTTCCATAGGAATTACATCAAAACCGATTACTTGTTTCAATTTTTCACCTGCCTTTCATTTTCTTGTATTTTCCGCATCCTCGTACAACGCCGTAGGGACACCCGTCCCCGGGTGTCCGCGGACACCGCAGGAGCGGTGTCCCTACAAACTCTTTCGATGGTGCTGTAGGGGCGACCATCGGTCGTCCGTACCGCACCTCTAACACCCTGCAATCTTGTTATCTTTACGGACGGGCAATGCCCGCCCCTACAAACCCTTTCGATGGTGCTTAGGAAAACAGTCGGAGAAGCCTCTCCCTCTCTTCGGCTTCCTCCCGGGAATATTTGGGCTTCAGCTCCACCACTTCCCGGTTCTCTGCATAATACCGCTGCTCCCACTCGGTGAGCTTTTCCCGGCGCAGCCGCTTCTGGCGAAGACTTATAAGAAAAGAGAGCTGCCCCTCCCCGATGGCGTGGAAATAGGAAAGGAACGTCCACCAGTGGACAAATTCTTTTTCCCGTATCTCACAGCCCGCCACCCGGTTGACTTCCCCAATGATGATACCCCCATCCTGCTCCCAATCCAGCAGCCGGGGCGCGGCCTTCGTCTCCTTTTTCCCGCAGGTGATAAAATCCGCAAGGAAGGCCATGGCATCATAGCGATGTTCTTTCGGAATTTCCCCCTCATAAAAGAGGTTTAGAGCGATCTCCCACTTGAGTACATCCGCCAGATCCGGATCCCCGAAATAGGAAAATATCTTTAGCACATCCCGAAAATCGCACCGGAGCTTATACTCCCGCCCGCCGATCTTGGCAGTCTTGGGGAGATACCAGCTATTCATCCCGACTATCCTTTATGAGGCTCTTGGCGCAGCTTTCCGCGCCCTTTGCGAGAATAGGCTCCAACGCATCGATGAAATTTTCAAAGACGGTCTTTCCGGTGCCTGTGGGAGCAAGCAGGTTTACGCCTCCGAAAATCTTCTCCATATCGTTGCCGGGAAAGACCTCATTGAGCAGTTTTTTCAGCTGTCTGTCCGTTTCCGCAAGCATTTTCGGAATATCCTGCCCACTGAGGGACTTTTGAATTTCCGGCAGCTTTTCCGATGCCGCCTGCAGCCGGGCATAGAGATTGGGATCGCCGGGGTTAAAACGGAGGCTTTCGCCCCCGTTTACCCGAAACGCCCGTACACCGCTGTCAAATGGAAGCTTCTCCATATTGCCTCCTTAGTTCGGCATAAAGGTCTTGTCCACGGGGTGGAACATACCGTGGACCTTATTACCGGTATAGTGAAGGGTAAAGGGAATCTGATAGCCGGTGTTGTCACCGCCGTAGCCGGTGACCTCGATGTAGCACTCCTCCCGAATGGCAGGATAGCTGCCATCTGCGGCAGTGTCCCAGAGCTTTACCTCCACCACGTCGGTTTTCAGCTCATCCAGCACCAGATCGCCATCAATGATCTCCTGCAGCCGTTCAAAAAGACCTGTGCCCGGCTCTGCATAGTAGGTATCCACCGCGCCGGTCTTTTCGTAGCCGGAGATGATCACCGACTGCTTTCCTAAAATGTTGGTCTTTCGCTCCACCTTGGCAGAAAGCTCTGCCTTAAATTCTTCTAAATCCTTGCCCAGCCGCTCATAGACCGCCGCACTGTCGGATGCAGCGGTATTTATGAAATGGGCTAAGTATTTTCTGTCAATTCTCGCCATTTTCATCCTCCTCATAGATTTTTACAAATTCTGCTGTAAGCTGCACGGCATACAGGCCGCCGTTTCCCCGGCTCTTTTCAAAATGCCCCTTTTCCGCTCTCAGCCGCTCCTCCGCCGGTACATCGCCAAAGTGGGGCGCTTTTCCCCGGTTGCTCATCTGCGCCAGCCACTTCTGGAAGGCAAGCAGCCACGCCGCATCGCTCTCCCGCTCAGAAGCCGAACGGTAGAGCATAAAGCGCAGGCGGCAGTGTACCTTTGTATTTCCCAGCACATCTCTTTTCCGGGAAATTTCCTCCGCGCCCTGGGGAAAGAGGCCGTTTTCTCCCCCATCACACCGGTCGATATACAGGAGCTTCCCTTCCTCCCAAGCGGGATAGGATAACAAAAACTCCCGCATTCTTTCTAATTCTGTCACAATTTCTCCTCCCTTCCACCTCGTAGGGAACGGATTTATCCGTTCC
>JAZSDE010000049.1:0-9139 GCA_045531015.1 Faecousia sp. | reverse complement strand
CTTGGATTCCTCCATCGAAAGAGAAACTTGAAATAAAAGGAGGTTTTTTCTATGCCGGAACACATTCTGGAGATCCTTGGCGTTTCCCTTGTGCTGCTCCTTGGCTCCTTGCCATTTATTAAGATGATTATAAACCGATTTGCGCCCGTGAGGACAAGCAAAGCGGTGGTTGTGGACAAAACGGTGATCCAGCGGTTTTCCAAGTACGCCGGTGACGGAAAGGCGAGGGAATACGTGATCGTATTTTCCTTGGAGGGCAAGAAAAAGTCCTTTTCCGTCTCCCAATTTTCCTACAATGGATATAAAATCAATGAGAAAGGTACATTAAAATACCGGGGAAACAGAATTATTTCCTTTGAGTAAATGTTTACTTGATAAACAAGACCGCAGCACCTGTGATGGGTGCTGCGGTTGCATTTTTATATGGCGGGCGATTCGTGAATCGCCCCTACGAATGTCTTTATACCGTTTTTACGGTCTTGTCCAACAGGAAGCAGCCGGCGGCGCAGACGGTGGCGTGGATGCCCATATAGAGTAGATAGATGGGGTCGTATGCGCCCCGGATGGCGTAGGTAGCCGGCAGTACCAAAGAGAAGGTCCGAAGCTGCGCCAAGTCTAAAAATACCGGGCAGGCGCAGAGGGTAATAATGGCGATGAGCGGCGCTGCCACGCCCAAGGCGATGGTTCCTCTGAGAACTCTGCGCAGTACCATGGAAAAGAGACTGACGCAGGGAACAAAGAGAATTAGCAGCCCGATTTCCCGCAGAAAACTGCCGCCGAGGCCGGAGATCAGCATCGCAAGGGTTGCTACCAGCGCCACATTTCCCACAGCGATGAGCTGACACAGCAGCTCCATTGCAGGAAGGTTTTTCATAGGGATCCGGGAGAAAAGACCTTGCCGGCTATCCTCCACATAGAACATTGCCGCCGCCATACCGCACAGTATGGTGACGATAGCAAGCAGGCCACGCACGGGGGTGAGTAAGTAGTTTTGCTCCTTGGGGGCGCTTTCCCTTGCGGCGTAGGTAAAGAGATCATCGCTGAGGGAGACTGCATCGTAGTGGGCAAGAAGCTCGCTGTCGGTTTTGCCGCTTAACTGCGGCAGGTTTTCCCGGACATACCGCAGGTAAAACTCCGGGGAGAGGTAGGTAAAGACAAAGCCGGAGAGCTTTTCCCGGGTCAAGGTCAAAAACATACTTTCCTCCCGCTCAATGACCTCCACAAAGGCATTGCGCCGCTCGGGCTTTGCCACAAAGGCGGCGATCTTACTCTCTAAATCTTCATCAAAGATCCAAGCGCTGTCTGCCTTGCCGTAGGTCACCAGCTCCCGCGCTTCCTCAGCGGACTGACAGAGGTTAAAGCGGATAAGCTGACTGCTCTGGCACAGATCGCGAATCAGCTGAGAGGCAAGGGTATCGTTCGGGTCTTGCTGGGCTACGGCAACGGTTAAAATACCGCTGTCCTGCCGGGAGAGGGAGGAATACCCGAAGGTCAGCAGGGGAATCAGCAGAAGAAGCACCAAAAAGACCGGCTTGCGGTAAAGCCGCCTGGTGAAAAGGAGACACCATTTTCCGTATTTCATTGGTGACCTCCTTTCAGCCGCTTACGGGTCAGCAGCACCGACAGCAGCAAAAAGACCATACCGTAAAGGATCAGCAGCAGTCCGGTCAAAAATTCTGTCTTACCGGTGAGGCAGGCAGAAAGCTGCGCCCGGGCAAGACCGGTGGGTAAGTAGGCCGATACCTTTTGTAGAGCCACCGGGAAGAAATACACCGGATACATACAGCCGGAAACGAAGCAAAGGGTCAGCGTTCCGAAGAAATGGAGCAGCACGCCGCCCATATAATCCCTGGATAGCAGGAACAGGAAATAGGAGAGGGCAGACAGTGCGAAAAAGACAGGCAGTGCCGTCAGGAACAGGGTAGATGCGGCAGCGCCTTGGGCTTGCAGAATGAAAAGAAGGATCTCTCCGGGGATCAGCATACAAAGGAAATAAACGCCCCATTGACTGAGAATTTGACGGGTGGGGGAGCAGCCCTTTGCCCAAAGGATCTGGGAAAGGGAATGATCCCTGGAAATTACATAGGGCGCAAAGGGCAGACTGCAAAGGAGAAATACCAGCACAGAAAGGCCGCACAGCAGATAATTCCCTAAGCTCAGATCGCTGGCAATGCCCAGGGATGTGACGTTGTAAACCTTGCCGCGATTGAGGATAAACTTTACGTATTCGATACTGGCGTTACCTGCCTCTTTGCCGGCAATACTATGGAAGCCTGCGTCTTTCAGAGCGTTGCTGATACCGTAGCTGCCCTTTTGAGAGGAAAGCAGAATGTCGGAGATCATACCGGTGATCTCTTCTTTGATAAAGGTAGTAAAGTTTGCTGCGTCGGTGTTGCTGACAAAGGACATAGGGAGCATGGTGCCGGACAGCGCTGAGGACACAAAGTTTTCCGGTACTACCACATAGGCGGTAATGTCGCCCTTGGAGAGAGCATCGGCCGCTTCTGCTTCCTCCATAGTCACAAGCTCCATAGAAAGCCGGGTGGAGTCCATCATTTGCATTGCCGCAATGCCCATCTCCAAATAGGTGTCGCCGACAGTGCCTACGAGACCGATGCGGAACTTGGATTCCGGGGTCTCCGAGCCCGTGGCAGTAAAAACTGCGCCCAAACAGACAAAAAGCAGTGCGCAGATGAGAAGCAGGCCGGGCAGCAGCCGCCGCGCTCGCTTCCATTGAGAAACAAAATAATGATTCATATCAAAGACTTGCCACCAGCTTCTGCATATCACCGTCAAAGCAGTAGGGGGTAAGCACTCCGTCCTTCAAAATATAGGTCGCATCGCACAGTGCGAGCTCTTCGGGGTCGTGGGTGGTCAGCAGCAATATGCCGCCGCTTTCCTTGTAGGATTGCAGATAAGTTCTTATCTGCTCCTTGCAGATAAGATCCAGCGCGGCGGTAGGCTCGTCAAGGAGTACCACAGGGGGATGCTGGGCCATAGCGCAGCCGATGGAAAGCCGCTTTTTCATACCGCCGGAGAGCTTGCGGACTTGCTTGTGTAAAAATTCGCCGATGCCGAGCATATGTAAAAAACCGTCCTGCAGATCTTTATCCATAGCCTCCCGGCTGTACCAGAGCAACAGGTTATCCCGGGCGGTCAGTTCCTCCATAAGGGGCGTGCCCTGAGGGACATAGCCGATCTGCGCCGGGGTGGGCTTGTTGCCGTCTAAGAGAAATTCGCCGCTGTCCGGCGTCTGGACGCCTGCGAGAATACTCAGCAGCGTGGATTTACCTGTGCCGTTGCTGCCCAAAATGCCGATGCAGTTGCCGCTGCTTGTTTCTAAGGAAACGTCCTTTAGGATCTCCGCCTTGCGGAAGCGCTTACAAATATTCTTTATTTCTAATTCCATAAGTTCACCTCAATAAGGCGTATGGCACTGATTGCCAGTGCCATACGGGATAGATCTTTAGTTTTTGGGAGCACCGAGAACGAAATTAACAAACTTCTCCGGCACGCCTGCACCCAAAAGATTTGCTCTGACGGTCTCCAAATCCATATTGCTTTGATAATTTTCGTACTCTTCCGGGTTATTATAGTCCAGAGAAGCGCCGGGCAAGGTGATGGAGGAGGGGGCGTCCTTGGGAGTAGAGGAGGTATCGATCTTTACCATTTCTTCGCCTGCCATAGAAAGGGACAGAGCAATGTTAACGGTATCGTCCTTCTTTTCCCAATCTATCTTGAGAGCCGGGTCGAGGTTGGTAGATTGCAGCAGCAGATTCTCAATGAAATCGGAGAGCTTCACTTCACAGCTTCCGGTATTCTCATCGCCTGTGTAAGTGAGATTCGCCAGAATGACAGACTGGTCGGGCTGTACCATAGAAAGGGTGCCGGCACCGTTGCCGTCGACCACCAGCTCGTAAGCCAAATCTTCGTTACCGTAGGTGGCCTTGAAGGCGGTGCTGTCGTTTTCAGTGGCGGTGAGAATGGAAATTTCGGTGCCGTCAACCAACACGTCCCGGCCAATGAGGTTCTTTTCGCTGTCTACATAGAGCTTCAGCACGATGGCATCCTTCCGGTCAGTGGAGGGCTCGGCTTCGAAAGAATCCAGCACTTCATCGATCATATCTGCAAGGTCCATATCTGCAGGCAGTGCGGCCTTGAGGGCGGTATCGTTCTTAGCCTCGGTCAGAACAGCACGGAGGGCATCGGTAAAGACCTTTCCGGTGATGTAGTTGGTGTAGACATCTGCGGTTTGGGTCTTACCGCCGATGGTGAGGACCTGCGTTTGCTTCTCTACATCGGTCATATGGGAGAAGAAAATGTCAATATACTTATTTATGATATTTTTTGCCACATCTGCCTCGGAGATGTTAAGGGCGGCGAGGAAATCAGCCAAGCCGGATGCGGTGCCGGCTGTACTGTTGCTCATATCACCGGCAGCAGCGCTGTCCACCTTGAGGTAGTGGTCACTGATGGTGGGGATGCACAGATAGGAGATTCCGGACAAAGCATCGGTCACCATATTCATAGAGAAAATATCTGCACCGTTGAGCTGAACATCCACCAACATTTCCTGCAGATTGCCTTTTTGACCTGCATCGATGGCTAAAGTGAGCTTTTTTGCCCAATCCATATCCTCGAAACCGAGCATAGAAAGAAGGGCATCGGAGGGCAAAATGTCCAGCGTTGTATCTGCTGCGCCGTCGGCTGACTGGTTCGGGATGCTGTTTATCAGGCTGTGGAGCAGATCGGTCTCCAGCTTAATATACTGCTGGGCGGGGGTAAGCGGCGCGCTTTGCATTCCGGAAAGTAAAATAAGGAGAGAGATCGCAAGAACAAGCACACCGGCAGTGATTCCCAAAATCAGCTTTTTGTGCTTCATATTCATAAGAAATGCTTTCGCTTTCTCCAATAGTGTCTTCATCTTTTTGAGCAGTTTATCCATTTTTTTGAACATCCTTTCCTTTCGGATACATATATTGTATACACTATAACACGGACAAACGGAAAAAGCAACCGGAACATTATGGCATAGACTAAGAAAGGGAGAATAAATTATTAAAGAAGAATATAAAAACACGAAAAAGAAAAGATTTTACCAAAAATCTTAGTTGACAAACGGGAAAAAGAGTGCTATCATATCCGTAGAATTTCTAACTTGGGGCGGGATTGCCCACGAATAACAGGACAGTAAACAGATTCTATGAATTGAGAGGTAATAGATATGAAAGAACTCTACGTAGCACCTGAGGCTGAGATCGTTCGTTTCGTTGCAGAGGAAGCTTTGGCAAATCAGGTATCCTTTCTGGGCTTTGATGTAACCAATAAGCAGGACGGCGATTGGAGCGGCTGGGCTCAGTGGTTCAGCTAACCCTCTCTGCAAACATATTTCGCAGCACGCCTATGGGTGTGCTGCGTTTTTGTCAATTTTTGTAAAAAATATCTAAAAAATACCTTGCATATGGAAAGCTTTTGTGTTATGATACTACCATCCCGGCATATGGTATCTACTCCACCAACATAGGTATCATCTGTCAATTTTAAGGAGGATAAATCCGTTTGACTCACGGTGCGGCATAGTGGAGACATGTCGTAAAGCCCTCGCTGTTTTACTCGGCGTTGGTGAGAGCATACGCGAGGAGTCGGTATGCTTAGAGTTAAGAAAGTATGTCAACTGTAACCCTGAAGAACATCAAAAAGATCTACCCCTTCACAGCTGATGACGCAAAGGAAAAGAAGAAGCTGAACAAGAAAAAGAAGAACGAAGTGGTAGACGAAAGCAAGGAAAAGGTCAATCTGCAGATCACTGAGCAGGGCGTTGTCGCTGTTCAGGAATTCAATCTGGAGATTGCCGACAAGGAGTTCGTCGTTCTCGTCGGACCTTCCGGCTGTGGTAAGTCCACAACGTTGCGTATGATCGCAGGTCTGGAAGAGATCAAGTCGGAGGCCAAGCGGTCTTAGGAAGACAAGCAACTATTGCAACTCCTTGGCCCACAGAACGACATGGCTACGATCCGACTTCCGACAAGGAGTTCGTCGTTCTCGTCGGACCTTCCGGCTGTGGTAAGTCCACAACCCTGCGTATGATCGCAGGTCTGGAAGAGATCTCCGAAGGCGAGCTGTATGTCGGTGACCGTCTTGTCAATGACGTGGCCCCCAAGGACCGCGACATCGCCATGGTTTTCCAGAACTACGCGCTGTACCCCCACATGACTGTCTATGATAACATGGCTTTTGCTATGAAGCTGCGCCATGTGCCCAAGGCTGAGATCGACCGCAAGGTCCGTGAAGCTGCAGAGATTTTGGACATCACCCCTCTGCTGAACCGTAAGCCCAAGGCTCTGTCCGGTGGTCAGCGTCAGCGTGTTGCCATCGGCCGCTGCATCGTCCGTAACCCCAAGGTTATGCTGATGGACGAACCCCTTTCCAACTTGGACGCAAAGCTGCGTAACCAGATGCGTGCTGAGCTTCTGAAGCTCCGTGAGCGTATCGATACCACCTTTATTTACGTTACCCACGACCAGGTCGAGGCTATGACCCTCGGTGACCGTATCGTCATTATGAAGGACGGCTTCATCCAGCAGGTCGGCACACCTCAGGAAGTGTTCAACCACCCCTACAATCTGTTCGTTGCAGGCTTCATTGGCTCTCCCCAGATGAACATTTTCGACGATGTTCAGCTCAAGAAGGTAAATGGTAAGTATGCTGTTGAGCTGCAGGGCCATACTGTTGTTCTCTCTGACGACAAGCAGGAGCGTCTCAGCAAGAACAGTGTCAAGGAGCAGAAGGTCAAGCTGGGCCTCCGTCCTGAGCACATTTCTCTGTCCACCGACGGCACAGGTGTTGAGGGCGCAATTTCCGTTCACGAAATGATGGGCTCCTCCGTCCACCTGCACATCACAGTAGGCGACAAGGACATCGTTGCGATCGTTGACATCTCCAATATGACCTTCGCACAGGTTCAGGAGCTGCACTCCGGCGTAACCGTCAAGCTGGCATTCGGCGGCAACAACTGCCACGTATTCGACAGCGAGACCGGTATCAACCTGGAAGCCTGATTTTCTACATAAACGCCCCACATCTGTGGGGCGTTTTTTCATCGTCAAAATTAGTCATTTTCCGCAATTTCACTTGACAAAAATGAAAAAACATATTAATCTATTCAAGGTGAAAATATCCGTTGCTGTGTCTTTTTGATGCTGCACCGGATATACTTATTATCATATAATATGGATATTCCGGCGGCCAAGGCCGTGTATCAGATAGGAGCAAGAAAATGGCGTATAATTGTCAGGAAATACTAAAATGGACTGAAGGTCAGCTCAAGTACACCGAGGACGTTTCCCTCCGGGAAGCTTCCGCCCAGCAGCTGCATAACGCGCTGGGTACAGCGGTGATGATGGCGCTGGCCGATAACTGGAGCCAGAGCAAGGCTGCCCGTCTTCACAGAAGAAAGGCTTACTATATTTCTGCGGAGTACCTGATTGGCCGGCTGGTTTACAGCAACCTTTATAATATGGGCATTTTGGAGGAGATGAAGAAGCTCTTTGCGGAGCGGGGCGTGGATCTGGCTATCTTAGAGGATATCGAAGATGCCGCGCTGGGCAACGGCGGTCTTGGCAGACTTGCTGCCTGCTTCTTAGACTCTGCTGCCAGCACCAATATCCCCCTGTCCGGCTATGGTCTGCGGTACCGCTTCGGTCTCTTTAAGCAGAGCTTTGACGATTACGGCAGCCAGCGGGAAGCCGCAGATGACTGGGCAAAGTTTGGCGATCCTTGGTCCTACCGCCGCTATAACCACGCGGTAAAGATCCAGTTCCCGGATCATACGGTGGTGGCTGTGCCTTACGATGTGCCTGTCATCGGTTATGGCACAGACAATGTTGGTACGCTGCGCCTGTGGCAGTGTGAAGCTGAGGAAGAGCTGGACTTCAGCGCCTTTAACGATCAGGACTACCTGCGTGCCCTGACGCAGAAGAATAAGGCAGAGGACATTACCCGTGTTCTCTATCCCAACGACTCCACTTGGGAGGGCAGGCGCCTGCGTATTAAGCAACAGTATGTGCTGTCCTCTGCATCTCTGCAGGACATGATCCGCGCATATAAGTATGTTTATGGCAGCGACCTCAGCAATTTCCATGTGCACTATGCTGTGCAGCTGAACGATACTCACCCCGCAATGTCCATCCCCGAGCTGATCCGCCTGCTGATGAACGAAGGCTTCAGCTTTGATGAGGGCTTCGAGATCGCCCGTAAGACCTTCTCCTACACCAACCACACCGTTATGGGTGAGGCACTGGAGAAGTGGCCCCTGGAGCTGCTTCGCGCTACCGTTCCTGCTGTGGCTGACATCATCTGCCGCATCGACCACAAGCTGCGCCAGGAAGGCAAGGGCCTGTGGATCATCAACAATGACATTGTCCACATGGCTAACCTGAGCATCTACGTTGGTTCTTACATCAACGGTGTTGCTGAGATCCATTCTCAGATCCTGAAGGACGACTGCTTCAAGCAGTGGTACCAGTTCTATCCCGAGCGCTTCCAGAACAAGACCAACGGCATTACCCCCCGCCGCTGGCTGGGTCTGTGCAACCCCGAGCTGACTGAACTGCTGAAGACCAAGGTAAGCCGCGACTTCCTGCTGGAGCTGGATGCTCTGGCTGAACTGAAGGGTCAGATCGATGACGAGCTGGTCGACAAGTTCAATGCCGTCAAGCGTGTCAAGAAGGAGCAGCTGGCAGCGATCGTTGCCAAGCGTGAAGGCATTGCACTGAATCCCGATTTCCTGTTTGACATTCAGGTCAAGCGTCTGCATGAGTACAAGCGCCAGCTGATGAATGCGCTGTCTGTGATGGATATCTACTTCCGCCTGAAGAACGGCGAACTGCCCGATTTCCAGCCTACCGTATTCCTGTTCGGTGCAAAGTCCGCTCCCGGTTATGCCCGTGCTAAGGCTATCATCCGCTACATTAACCGTATTGCAAAGCTGATCAACAACGATCCTTATGTTGCTGACAAGATGAAGGTTGTCTTCGTTCAGAACTACAACTGCTCCTACGCTGAGCATATCATCCCCGCAGCTGATATCTCTGAGCAGATCACTCCCGCAGGCCGTGAGGCTTCCGGTACCGGCAACATG
>JAZSDE010000032.1:0-4084 GCA_045531015.1 Faecousia sp. | reverse complement strand
CAGCCAGAACCTTGGCAGCACGGGCGGGGCCGATGCCGTAGATATAAGTCAGCGCAACTTCGATCCGCTTTTCGCGGGGAAGGTCAATACCAGAAATACGTGCCATATTCTTTCAGCACCTCCTATTAGCCTTGTCTCTGCTTGTGTTTGGGGTTTTCGCAAATTACCATTACGCGACCCTTGCGCTTAATGATCTTACACTTTTCGCACATGGGTTTAACGGACGGTCTTACTTTCATACTGTTTAACCTCCATATGAGAATGTTTCTCTCAAATCTCTTACTTACTTCTCCAGGTGATCCGGCCTCTGGTCAGATCGTAGGGAGACATTTGAACGGTCACCTTGTCACCGGGCAAGATCTTAATGAAATTCATTCGGAGCTTGCCGGAAATGGTTGCCAGAATGGTGTGGCCATTGCCGAGATCTACCTTAAACATTGCGTTGGGCAGATTGTCGGTAACGATGCCTTCGATCTCGATTACGTCGTCTTTTGCCAAGATATTAACCTCCCAGGTCGTTTTCTTGCATTGTCCGGCTTAAATAAGCCAGATCCTTTCGAATTTCGCTGCTGAGTACCTTTTCACCGGTGCGTAATTTCTCCGCGACCCGGGTCTCAGAGCGAAGGACCATTTTTGTGTGTTTCTGTTTTTTGCGCTTGGGCTTTTCCACCCTGCGGTCTTTGCCGTTGACGAGAGACAAGTAGCCATCTTCAGCTGCTATGACATAATAGAGCCGCCCTACGTCTCTGCCCGCTGTGGACATTACCACATCCGCTGTCATGAAACTCGGTATATCAGGGTCCATAATCAAATTTCCTCGACGACGGTGAGTATTTCCGGCTCCCCGTCGGTGATGCATATAGTGTTTTCATATTGGGCCGAGAGCTTCCCGTCGGCAGTTACGGCTGTCCAGCCGTCTTTTAAGACGCGGACTTCCCAAGTGCCAACGTTTACCATCGGTTCCACCGCAAGGGTCATACCGGGCAGTAGTCTCGGACCGTGTCCGGCTGTGCCGTAATTCGGCACCTCCGGCTCCTCATGCAGCTGGGCGCCCACGCCGTGACCTACGAAGGAACGCACAACTGAAAAACCGTTTGACTCCACATACGTCTGTATGGCGTGGGAGATATCGGACACACGGTGTCCCCGGGTGGCATAGCGCATACCTTCGTAAAAGCTCTGCCGGGTGACCCGGATCAGTTTTTCTGCTTCGGCACTGACGGTGCCGCAGGGAAAAGTATCGGCGCAATCTCCGTGAAATCCCTTAAAGTAAGCACCTACATCAACGGTAACGATGTCCCCATCCTGCAGGACATAGCCATTCGGAATACCGTGGACAACCGCACTGTTGACGGAAATACAGGCACTTGCGGGAAAGCCGTTATAGCCCAGGAACGACGGTTTTGCGCCCTGACTTACGATAAAATCGTGAACGGCTTTGTCGATCTGCTTGGTGCTAACGCCGGGTCTTACCATCTCCCCTGCTAACGCACGGGCTGCCGCGGTAATTCTGCAGGCCTGACGCATCGCACTGAGCTGATTTTCATTTTTGATTACGATCATACGTTTTCTCCGATCGCTGCAAGGATACCCTGGAAGGTCTCCTCAATGGAGCCCTTGCCGTCCACAAGCCGCAGCTTCTGCTGGCCTGCGTAGTACGCCTTGAGCACCTCTGTGGTCTGGTGATAAATCTCCAAACGCTTACGCACCGTCTCCGGTGCATCATCCTTACGCTGGACGGTCTCACCGCCACACAGGTCGCAGATGCCTTCAGTCTTAGTGGGATTAACAGCGATATGATAGCTGGCGCCACACTTGGCGCAGACCCGTCTGCCGGTCATCCGGCTTTCGATCATACCGTCATCGATCTCAATGGAAACCACGTGATCGATTCTTAGCCCCTTTGCATCCAGCGCTTCCGCCTGAGACAGGGTGCGGGGCACCCCGTCCAGGATAAAGCCATTTTTGCAATCGGGCCGGGCTGTCCGCTCTGCTACGATGCTGAGAACCAGCTCATCGGAGACCAGACGGCCTTCATCCATCACCTGTTTCACTTGGATGCCCAAATCGGTACCCTGACGGATGGCCTCTCTGAGCATATTGCCCGTGGAGATGGAGGGAATTTGCAGCTTTGCTGACAGCAGCTCAGCCTGGGTTCCCTTGCCTGCTCCGGGCGCTCCCAATAAGATGAGATTCATTGTTTACCCTCCAGCTTAGTCTAAGAAGCCCTTGTAGTGACGCATCAGCATCTGGGCCTCCAGAGCCTTCACCGTCTCAAGCGCAACGCCCACAACGATGATTGCGGAGGTACCACCGATAGCCAAATACCGCATCTCAGGCAGCACGATACCGCCGATGATAGGCAGCAGGGAGATGACAGAGAGGTAAATGGCACCGAAGATGAGGATCTTATTGATGACCTTCTTGATGAAGTCAGCGGTGGGCTTGCCGGGACGGAAGCCGGGAATGAAACCGCCGTTCTTCTTCAGGTTGTTGGCGATCTCCACGGGATCGTACTGGATGGTGGAGTAGAACCAGCTGAAGAAGAAGATCATCAGACCGTAGAACACTGCATAGATCCAGCTGTTGGAGCTGAATACATTCTCATACCACCAGCCATCGTTTACACCGATAAAGGCGCAGATGGTAGCAGGAATGGAGCAGATAGACTGTGCGAAGATGACGGGCATAACACCGGACATACTGACCTTGATGGGCAGATTGGTGCTCTGGCCGCCGTAGACCTTACGGCCTACCACGCGCTTTGCGTACTGGATGGGAATCCGACGCTCGGCATCGTTAATGAAGACAATAAAGACTGTCAGCGCAACGATCACAACAACTGCGATAGCAACGACCCACCAAGTGAGCATGCTCATAGTGCCGATGGTTGCGGGGATACCGGAGATGATGTTTGCAAACAGGATCATGGAGATACCGTTGCCAATACCGAACTCGGTGATCTGCTCGCCCATCCACATAACCACGGAGGAGCCGGCTGCGAAAGCCAGAATGATGACCAATGCCGGCAGGAAGCCCTTGCCGTCAGCGGTGAGAACGCCGCCGTTGGAGATCATAGTGTAGTAGGCAAAGCCCAGAAGGATGCCCAGACCTACAGTGGTGAAGCGGGTGATGCGGTCGATCTTCTTCTTGCCTTCCTCACCCTCTTCCTTCGCCATACGCTCCAGAGCGGGGATCGCCACAGTCAGGAGCTGAATGATGATGGAGGAGTTGATGTAGGGCTGAATGCCCAATGCCAGAACGGAAGCCTGCGCGAAGGCAGAGCCGCTCATTGCATTGTACAAGCCCAAAATTGTGTTAGCAAGGTTTGCATCGTAGTACTGCGCCATAGCGGAAGTATCTACAAAAGGCACGGTGATGGCACTGCCCACACGGTACAGCAGAAGCACGAAGATGGTGAACATCAGCTTCTTCCGCAGATCGGGGATCCGCCATGCGCTCTTAAGTGTGTTTATCACTTAGATCACCTCGGCCTTTCCGCCTGCCTGCTCGATTTTTTCCTTAGCAGACTCAGAGAAAGCCGCAGCCTTAACAGTAAGCTTCTTGGTCACAGTGCCGTTGGAGAGCACCTTCAGACCATTGGGGCAAGTATGAATGATGCCCTTCTCGATCAGAGCGGCTGCATCTACCACAGCGCCGTCCTCAAAGCAGTTGAGAACTGTCAGGTTCACAGCAGTCAGGGGCTTTGCGAAGATGTTGTTAAAACCGCGCTTGGGAACACGGCGCACCAGAGGCATCTGGCCGCCTTCGAAGCCTGCGCGGACCTTGCCGCCGGAGCGGGCCTTCTGGCCCTTGTGGCCCCGGCCGCCGGTCTTACCGTTGACGGAACCGGTACCACGGCCCTTACGCTTGCCCACGAAAGTGGAGCCAGCGACAGGAGAAAGTTCGTGAAGTTTCATACCTTACTCCTCCTTATTCTACTTCAGTGACCTGCAGCATATAGCCGATCTGAGCGATCTTGCCGCGGGTCTGGGTGTTGTCGGGCTGAATGGTCACATTGCCGATCTTCCGCAGGCCCAGGGACTCAGCGGTGGCGATGTGCTTCTTCAGACGGCCGTTCAGG
>JAZSDE010000030.1:0-2065 GCA_045531015.1 Faecousia sp. | reverse complement strand
CTTGGCCTCCGACTTGCCCATTATGGATGTGATCGGCTACGGCGACCCCGTGGTGACCAAGGGCCTGAATATGCTCTACGGCCCGGGCAACGACCTGGTTTCCGCCACTGCGCTGACGGCTGCCGGCGCCCACATGGTGCTGTTTACCACCGGACGGGGCACACCCTTCGGCGCCCCCGCGCCCACTATGAAGATCGCCACCAACACCCCCCTGGCGGAAAAGAAGAAGACCTGGATCGACTTCAATGCCGGACTGGTGGCGGACGGTGTCCGCACCCTGGAGGAGTCCGCCCGGGATCTGATGGATCTGGTGCTGGAGGTGGCCTCCGGCGCCCAGACCAAGACAGAGGAAAAGGGCTTCCGGGAGATCTCCATTTTCAAGGACGGCGTAGTTTTGTAAAATTATCAATGGCTGCGGCAGATTTTCTGCCGCAGCCTAAAATTTTTGTAAGAGCCTACAAAAAGGGATGAATTATTTTTACAGTATAGATAATTGAATTTCACCCGATAATGTGATAATCTAGTCGTAGAAAAAACGGAAAGAGGTGATCGTCGTGATTTATAATAAGGAAAAGCAGGATTGCTTCTGGTCACGACGGTTGCTTCTGCTGCCGAGGATTAATTGGAGGGCAAGAATCAAAGCGAGCATACCGGGCGCATAAGCTGTACTGCTGGGATGGCAGAATAGCTTATGCGGTTTTTTGTTTAGAGGAATAGACAGCAGGATCACAAGCTTTTGTGATCCAAACGGATGGGAGATGGTTAGAATGAAAAAGAAGATTATGACTGCAGCGATTATTTTTGCTGTTATTTTGGCCGTGGGGGCGATTATTTACTTTTACCCCAGAACCACGGGCGATGAACTTCTGGAATGCTTGCATTGGGAAAATATCGAGACAGTAACCATCGAAAAGACCTTGGAAAACAGTAAGGGAATTACCGCTGTGGCGACTTGTGAATTGACTTCCGAAGAGCTATCCTCCTTTTGCGAGCTGTTTCGAGGCACAAAGCTAAAAAGCTTTCACAAGGAGACATTCCGTACCTCCTCAGATACGAGGTACTATATCAGCTTTCGTGATGAGCAGGGGACTGAAGTGTGCTGGATGAGATTTTACAATGATGAGGTCCTTATTTTTGATTATCTTTCTTACGAGCAGCCTACTGACATCCAGCGCTACAAGATCGCTGAAACGGCTTTGATAAGCTTCTTTGAGGAAATTTTACCAAAATGAGTCTAAAGCATACTCCCGCAGGCAACCGCCTGCGGGAGTAATTTTTACGCAAAATTCCGCTTGCGTAAGGTGCTGTGCATAGTATATAAATAGAGGTGGAAATGGTTTGGTTTTTTTGTGTGGAAAATAACGGAAAATGACTTGATTTCCATGCGGATTTAATCTATAATTAATTATCGAAAGAAATTTATCGATATGCAATTATCGAAAACCGGGTTACATTCCCGCAAAACGGAAAGGAGACTTCGCTATGAGCAGAAAAGTCACAGTCATCGGTGCCGGTAATGTCGGCGCAACCATCGCCTACACCCTGTCCTTGGGAGATATCGCCTCTGAGATCGTCCTGATCGACATTAACAAAGAGAAGGTCCAGGGCGAGGTTATGGACATCGTCCAGGGCACCAGCTTCCGGGAGCCTATTTCCGTTATTGCGGGGGAGTATGAGGATGCCAAGGATTCCGACATCGTCATCATCACCTCCGGCATCGGCCGCAAGCCCGGCCAGACCCGGATCGAGCTGGCACAGACCAATGTGAATATTCTGAAGGACATCACCCCCAAGATCGTGGCGGCTGCACCCAATGCGTTGTATGTCATCGTCAGCAACCCGGTGGATGTGATGACCTATGTATTTACCAAGATATCCGGTCTGCCCGAGCGGCAGATCATCGGCTCCGGTACCATTCTGGACACCAGCCGCCTGCAGTCCGAGCTGGCAAGAAGATTCTACATCAGTGCAAAGAACGTCCACGCTCACGTTTACGGCGAGCACGGCGACAGCTCCTTCGTGCCCTGGTCCCTGGTCCATATTGCCAACAACCACGTGGACGACT
>JAZSDE010000118.1:0-5018 GCA_045531015.1 Faecousia sp. | reverse complement strand
AGCACCGATTTTATTTCGGGTCGTCGAGGGCGCCGACCCCTACAAGGGGAAATGGGGAGGTTTTTGCAAGTATAATTATTAACAGAAAAGTTGAAATATGTAAAAAGATGTGATAGACTAAAGAAAAAATAAATGGGGAGTATCCATATGAAAAACTACGAAAATGTAACCATTTTTAATCATCCGCTGATCAGCCACAAGGTTGCCATATTACGGGATGAGAATACCAGTATGAAGGAGTTCCGGGAGCTGATCGAGGAGATCACAACGCTTATGACCTTTGAATGTCTCCGGGAGGGTGTTCCTACGGTGGCCAAGGAAGTAAAGACACCGCTGGAAACCTGCACCCAATATGTGGTAAAAGACAATGCCATTGCCATCGTTCCCATCCTCCGGGCAGGTCTTGGTATGGTCAACGGTGTCCATGTGCTGTTCCCCTCTGCAAGAGTGGGTCATATCGGTCTTTACCGGAATGAGGAGACCTTAGAGCCCTGCGAATATTACTGTAAGCTCCCTGAGGGTATTGAGGATAAGCTGGTATTGGTGGTCGATCCTATGCTGGCAACCGGCGGCAGCGCCTGCGATGCCATCGCGATGCTCAAGAAGCGGGGCTGCAAGACCATTAAGTTTATGGCTGTTATCGGCGCGCCGGAGGGCGTTTCCCGCGTGGCAGAGGCCCACCCCGATGTGCATATCTATGTGTCAACACTGGATCGCTGCCTGAACGAAAACGGTTACATTCTGCCCGGCTTAGGTGATGCCGGTGACCGCCTGTTCGGTACAAAGTAAACAAAGAAGAGGACTGCAGAGCGGTCCTCTTTTTCTTGCCATTCATAAAGCAATGGTATATAATGGAGAAAATAACAGCTGGGGGTTTCCGAATATGGAGTTACTGAAGCACGCAAGATTCTTGTATCAGCCGGTACGGCCTCTGGGGAAAAACGGTGCGCCGGTTACGGGCTGTAAGGCCCATTGGCAGCTTGCCTGTGCTGCGGCAGCGGAGGGTACGGTGCTGCTGAAAAATGACGGAGCTTTGCCATTGCAGCAGGGAACACGGGTCTCTCTTTTTGGACTTGGCGCAGGAGATTTCCTGTTCGCCGGATCGTGCAGCTAATGGGTAAGCTGGAATGAAAAATGAGGGTTGACAAAACTGTCAATCGGTGCTATGTTAAAGAAAATTTTTACAGAAAGGAGTGAAGCATAATGACTAAAATGAATAACAACAAGATTGGGAATAAAGGCTTCGCTCCGGAGAGTTTGCAGTAGGCGTATTTTGCTATTGTGGCTGTATCAGGCGCGGGCTTTTGCCCGCGCCTTCTTATATTTTGACAGGAGATGTGAAATGAAAGAAAAAACAGAAAGAAAGGCCAAGCTTTCACTGCTGCTTCGTTTTTTGCGGGGTTCGAAGCGGTATTTTGCCCTGGGTATTCTGGCGGCGACAGTGACAGCCTTGGCGGATATGATAAACCCCCAGATCATCCGGGCGGCGGTGGACTGCGCCATCGGTGGGCAGGAGGGTGACTTCCCCGGATTTATTATGGACTTGGTGGACAAGGTGGGCGGTTTTCGCTATTTAGGGCAAAACCTATGGATCATGGCGCTGGCGGTGGTGGTCGTTGCCGCCTTTCAGGTGCTTTCTCAGTATGCCTTCCGGGTCTTTAACACCAAGGGTGCAGAGACCTTAGTCAAGACCATGCGGGACGGCCTCTATTCCCACATTGCAAGACTGCCCTTTTCCTGGCATATGGGCAACCGCACCGGTGATATTATCCAGCGCTGCACCTCGGATATTGATACGATGAAAAACTTCCTTTCCGAGCAGCTGACCTCCATTTTCCGGATCGTCATCGTGATCGTGCTGTCGGCGATCTTTATGCTGTCTATGAACCCGTGGCTTACCCTGATCGCGTGGATCCCGATGCCGATCATTGTGGGCTATTCCTTTGTTTTCCACAAGAAGATCCGGGACGGCTTTACGGACTGTGACGAAAATGAAGGTAAGCTCTCTGCCATGGCGCAGGAGAATCTCACCGGCGTCCGTGTGGTCCGGGCTTTTGGACTGGAGCGCGCTGAGGTGGATAAATTCAAGAAGCAGAACGATTTTTATACCGGCCTGTGGGAGAAAATGGGCAAGATCCTCAGCAGCTTTTGGGCGACGGCAGACATTCTCTCAGGATTGCAGGTACTGCTGATCGTGGTGTTTGGCGCGGTGTTCTGCGTAAAGGGACAGCTGCTGCCCGGTGAGTACATTGCCTTTATTTCCTATAACTCTATGCTCATCTGGCCCATCCGTCAGCTTGGCCGTATGATCGCGGAGATGAGCAAGGCGGGCGTGTCCATTGACCGGGTGTTTTATATTATGAACTCCCCAGCAGAAAAGGACGAAATGGATGCCTTCGATGCCCCGATGGATGGAGATATTTGCTTCGAGCACGTGAATTTCGCCTACGAAAATTCTCCCCAGATGCTGCACGATATTCATTTTACGATGAAAGCCGGAACTACCCTGGGCATTTTAGGCGGTACAGGCAGCGGTAAGAGTACCCTGATGCTGCTGCTGGATAAGCTTTACTTACTAAAGCCGGAGGATGGCCGTATTACCATCGGCGGCACGGACATTAATAAAATTCGCACCGCGCACTTGCGGAAGAATATCGGTATGGTACTGCAGGAGCCTTTCTTGTTCTCCCGCACCATCCGGGAGAATATCGGCATCACGTCTCCTGAGATGGAATTGGAGCAGATTCGGGAGGCGGCCAAGGCGGCTGCGCTGGATGAGACGGTGACGTCTTTTGCACAAGGCTATGAGACGATGGTGGGCGAGCGGGGTGTGACCCTTTCCGGTGGTCAAAAGCAGCGGGCGGCCATTGCCCGGACGCTTACCCAAAATGTGCCCATTATGATCTTTGACGACTCCCTCTCTGCGGTGGATGCAGAGACCGATGCCAAGATCCGGGGCGCGATCTCCCAGCGGTTTGGCAAGGCAAGTGTGATTTTGGTGTCCCACCGAATTACCACTCTCAGCGCGGCAGATAAGATCATCGTGTTGGATCGCGGCCGGATTGTGGAAGAGGGCACCCACGAGGAGCTGAAAGCCGCCGGCGGGATTTATCAGAAGATCTACGAAGCGCAGACTGGTGTAGGGGAGGAGGATGTATAATGAAAGAGAAATCCACTCACCTCAAATTCTTCGGCATCGGAAAAGTCCTGCCGTTTTTGAAAAAAGTCCGGGGAATGATCCTGTGTATGGTGGCGCTGGGACTTATCAGCAGCGGTGTAGACGTGATTATGCCCCTTTTCCAGCGGTATGCCCTGAATTATTTTATTGGAGAAGGCACTTTCGATACGCTGCCGTTTTTTATCGGCCTTTATGTGCTGACCCTTCTTGTGGCGGCAGTGGTGAACTATATCTCCTGCTCTCAGGCAACCATTGTAGAAATGCGGGTGACCCGGGAGCTGCGGCAGAGAGGCTTTGACCATTTGCAGACCCTGTCTTTTTCCTATTTCAATCAAAACAGTGTGGGCTATATCCACGCGCGGCTAATGAGCGATACCAACCGGATCGGTTCTTTGGTATCTTGGTCGCTGATCGACTTTGTGTGGCGTGTCAGTTACCTCGTGGGCGCCATCGGTACGATGCTGTACCTCAATTTCCGTTTGGCGCTGATGGTACTGGCGGTGCTGCCTTTGCTGGCAGTTTTGTATGTTATCTTCCAGAAGAAGCTTATTACTGTTAACCGGGAGATTCGGGAGATCAATAGTAAGATCACCGGCAACTTTAACGAGGGCATCACCGGCGCAAAGACCATCAAATCCTTGGCCATCGAGGAGGAAATGGACGACCGTTTTCGCAAGGAAACTGCTGCTATGCGTGCAAAAACCGTGCAGTCTGCCCGTATCCGCGGCCTTTTTGGCGGTACGATGGCATTTGCTTCTTCCGTTGCACTGGCAATCGTTTTGTGGCAGGGCGGCCATATTGCTGCGGAAGAGATCGGTACGTTTTCCGTCTTTATGTCCTATGCCCAAGGTATGATGGAGCCGCTGCGGTGGCTGGTGGATGCCATTTCTGACCTCATTACTACGCAGGTCAATATCGAGCGGTTTACAAATCTCTTGGCGGTGCGCTCCAATGTGGAGGATACGCCGGAGGTCATCGAAAAGTACGGTGACAGCTTTGATCCCAAAAAGGAAAATTGGGAGCCTATTCAGGGCGATATTGAATTTCAGGATGTGACCTTCCAGTACCCCGACGGTGAAGAAAATGTGCTGGAGCATTTCTCTCTGAAAATTCCCTTCGGTACACATTTGGCCATTGTAGGTGAGACCGGCGCCGGCAAATCCACCTTAGTAAATTTGGTTTGCCGCTTCTATGAGCCGACGGAGGGCACGGTGCTGATCGACGGCAAGGATGCCCGGGAGCGGTCCCAGCTTTGGCTTCACGATTCTATCGGTTATGTGCTGCAAACGCCCCATTTGTTCTCCGGCACGGTGCGGGAAAACCTGCTGATGGGCAATCCCAATGCCACCGAGGAACAGCTTTGGGAGGCGCTAAAGGTGATTTCCGCAGAGGATGTGGTAAAGCGGCTGGAAAACGGACTTGACACCGACGTGGGCGAGGGCGGCGATCTGCTCTCCACCGGCGAAAAACAGCTTATTTCCTTTGCCCGGGCGGTTTTGGCAGACCCAAAGATCCTTATTTTGGACGAAGCCACCGCATCTGTAGATACCCTGACGGAGGCGAAGATCCAGGCGGCTATGGATAAGATCACTACCGGCAGAACGTCGCTGATGATCGCACACAGACTGTCTACTGTACGCAATGCGGATGTGATCTTGGTGGTCAAGGACGGCAAGATCATCGAGCAGGGAGGTCACAAGGAACTCCTCCGAAAGAAAGGCTACTACCACGCCCTCTATACCCGTCAATACGAGGACGAGGCAACCGCCCGGATATTATCATAAAAAATTCCGACCTGCTATCAGGTCGGGATTTCCTATGTTAATTTCCTTCAAAAAAA
>JAZSDE010000097.1:0-2224 GCA_045531015.1 Faecousia sp. | reverse complement strand
ATGTCCACTTCCCTGCACACCATGGCTCAGCTGACCCACAACACTTCCTTCGATGCCACCGCAATTCTGAACTACCGCAAGCAGCTGAAGGCTGCCGGCGGCGAGTATGCCGGCATCACCCTGGGCGACATCGTTCTGTACGCTGTTTCCCGCACCCTGCTGAACTACCCCGATCTGAACGCCAACATGCTGGATGACAACACCATCCGCCTGTTCAACCATGTCAACCTGGGCGTTGCCGTGGATACCCCCCGCGGTCTGATGGTTCCCACTATCTTCCACGCAGACGAGATGAGCCTGCTGGAGATCTCTCAGGCGGTCAAGAGCCTTGCTGCCGAGTGCCGTGACGGCGCAATCAGCCCCGATAAGCTCTCCGGTGGCAGCTTTACTGTCTCCAACCTGGGCAATCTGGGTGTTGAGTCTTTCACTCCCGTTATCAATCCTCCTCAGACTGGTATTTTAGGCGTTTGCGGTACGGTCGACCGTGTCCGCAAGGGCGCAGACGGCTCCATTGAGCTGTACCCTGCAATGGGCCTGAGCCTGACCTACGATCACCGGGCTGTGGACGGTACACCCGCTGCTAAGTTCCAGAAGGAGCTGGCATTCAATCTGGAAAACTTTACCGTTCTTCTATCCAAGTAATCTAAGCAAAAGGAGATGCCTGTGGAAATTTTCGACTTACTCGTGATCGGCGGCGGTCCCGGCGGTTACCTGTGTGCCGAGCGCGCTGCCCAAGGAGGACTGAAGGTGGCGCTGTTTGAAAAGAGAGCTCTCGGCGGTACCTGTCTCAATGAGGGCTGTATTCCCACAAAGACACTACTAAATTCTTCCAAAATGTACCGTCACGCCAAGGAAAGCGAAGCCTACGGCGTAACGGCAACCGGGGTGACCTTTGACCATGCAAAGGTCATTGCCCGGAAAGACAAGGTAGTAAAGACATTGGTTTCCGGCGTTGGCGCAACGATGAACGCCAATAAAGTTACTGTCATCGATGGCAATGCCATCATCGAGGGCAGGGCAGAGGAAGGCTTTGCTGTAAAAGCAAATGGCACGGTCTATACCGGCCGCCGCTTAGCAATTGCCAGCGGCTCCGAGACTGTGAGTCCGCCCGTCCCCGGTCTGAAAGAGGGACTTGCTTCTGGTTTTGTGGTCACGAATCGGGAGATTCTGGAAATGACAGAACTGCCCTGTGAACTGGTGGTCATTGGCGGCGGTGTCATCGGTCTGGAAATGGCCTACTACTTTGCCAGCGTCGGTGTTCCCGTTACGGTCATCGAAATGATGCCCAAGATCGCCGGTGCTACCGACCCTGAAATTTGCAAGGTTCTGACTGACAGCTTCGAAAAACGGAACATGACCTTTAAGCTCTCCTGCAGAGTTTTGGAGGTTAAGAAAAATTCCGTCATCTACGAAGAAAACGGTGAGAAAAAAGAGATTTCCTGCGACAAAGTCCTGCTCTCTGCAGGCCGCAAGCCTGCTACCGCAAATATCGGCCTTGAGACCTTGGGTGTCCAAATGGACAGAGCTGCTATCGTTACCGATCGGCATATGTGCACCACCGTGCAGAATGTCTATGCAGTCGGCGACTGCAACGGCAAGTCTATGCTGGCCCATACCGCCTATCGGGAAGCTGAGGTGGCGGTAAACCATATGCTGGGCAAGTGGGACGAAATGCGCTATGATGTGATCCCTGCGGTGATCTACACCGACCCCGAGGTAGCCTGTGTTGGTTACAGCAAGGCAGATGCGGAAGAGCAGGGAATGCACGTTAAAGAAGTCAAGTTGCCTATGTCCTATGCCGGCCGTTATTTAGCTGAGACAAACGGCGGCAAAGGCTTTATTAAGCTCGTTGTGGATACCGATCGGAACCGTTTGGTAGGCTGCCATATGGTTGGGGCTTACGCGTCGGAGATCATTATGACCGCAACTATGATGGTGGATACGGAAATGCACCCAGAGCGACTGAAAAAGCTTGTTTTCCCACATCCCACCGTCGCTGAAATGATTCGTGAAGCAATTTTCCATATTTAAGGAGGAAGTATAAAATGCCCAAGAGTTTATTTGTGGATCCCAAGGAAGTGCGTGCCGCCGGCAAGGTCACTTTCAATGAGATCCCTGTCAACCAGTACAACAAAACTGTCGCAGAAGAACTGAAGTCCGGCCGTTACACCAAGGAAGACCTGATTCGCATCTTCCGGGATATGACAAGTCGGATCGTAGCCAT
>JAZSDE010000053.1:0-17613 GCA_045531015.1 Faecousia sp. | reverse complement strand
GGGTTCATACAGAAGGTACGAACCTTGTCACCGTACTTTTCTGTGCGGTAGTCGATCTTGCTTTCGTACAGCTCGTCGGTAATGTGGGCAAAGACAGCGGCAGGCAGCTCTACACGGACGCCAATGTCCACACGGCTGGACTCTGTGGGAATATGCAGCTCCTTGCAGACCTGCTCCATCCACTTACTGCCGCTGCGGCCTACGGAAACGATACACTTTTCGCAGGTATAAGTGCCTTTTTCACATTCTACCGCGTAGCCATCATCCACGGCTTTTAAGGACTGGACGGGAGTATCGAAGAAGAAATCTACCTTGTCCTGCAGATAAGCATAGAGGTTTTCCAGCACCACATAGTTCACATCCGTGCCCAAATGACGGACGGAAGCATCCAAAAGGTGCAAATTATGCTGGATGCAGACGGTCTTAAAACGCGTACCGGCGGTGGAGTAAAGCTTGGTGCCTTCGCCGCCGAATTTCAAATTGATCTCGTCCACATAGCGCATCAGCTCCAGCGCCTGCTTTTTGCCGATGTACTTATAGAGCGTGCCGCCAAAATCGTTGGTAATATTATACTTACCGTCGGAGAATGCGCCTGCACCGCCAAAGCCGCTCATAATGCTGCAGCTTTTACAGCCAATGCAGGATTTGACTTTGTCGCCATCGATGGGACAGCGGCGCTTGTTGAGGGCGTGACCGGCCTCAAAAACCGCGACCTTTCGTTTAGGATTATGCTGCTGCAGCTCGTAAGCGGCGAAAATACCGCCGGGGCCTGCGCCGATGATGATCACATCATAATTCATAGAGTTGTCCTCCTGGTATTTTTCGGGGGGCTGTGCAAGCACACATACCAAATTATTATAACATAGTTTTTTGCAAAAGTAAATCCCGGTTATGCAGAACCGGAATTTGCCGAAAAAGCTTGCAATTGCCAGCAGACAATGCTACAATACTCGCAACCAAAAGTCAAGACTTTTCTTTGAAAAAGAGGGAAAATATTATGTTCGGATACTTGTTTTTAGCCGGTGCGGTGCTCTCCAGCGCAGCGAGAGGCTTTTGTGCAAAGAAAACAAGCGGCTATACGCCCAGTGCTGCCGCTGCGGTCTTTACCAATATCATTCGCTTGCTGCTGAGCTCTGTGGCAGCGCTGCTCTTTGTGCTGGTGACCAGTGATGTTAGCGCATTGGTGCCCTCACCCAAGATGCTGCTCATTTCCCTCCTTGCCGGTGTATCTACAGCGGTGCTGCTGGTTTCCTGGTTGCTTGCGGCAAGGAAAAGTGCCTATATGATGCTGGATATCTTCCTGACGATGGGCGTGCTGCTTCCTATGATCGGCAGCAGTATTTGGTTCGGCGAGCAGGTAAAGCTGACCCAATGGATCGGCTTTGGTATTCTTTTGGTGGCGGTTATTATTATGTGTTCTTATAATAACACCATCAAGACGAAGATCACCCTTTCGTCGCTGGTGCTTTTGCTCATTGCAGGCATCTCCAACGGTGCTGCCGATTTCTCCCAGAAGATCTTCATTAAGCTGATCCCCGACGGAAACATCGCGGCCTTTAATTTCTATACCCAGCTGATCGCTGCGGTGGTGCTGGTCATCACTTGGTTTGTTGTTCCAAAAGAGCCGGATACCGTCAAGAAAATTGAATTTAAGAAAATCTTCGGCTATCTCACGGTTATGGCCATCAGCCTCTTTACCGCCAGCTATTTTAAGACCTTAGCTGCAAACGAGCTGCCTGCGGCAATGGTCTATCCCCTAAACCAAGGCTCGTCCCTCATCATTTCTGCCCTGATGGCGGCAATGTTCTTTAAGGAAAAGATCAACCTAAAGGCGGTCGTTGGCATCATTTTGGCATTTGTAGGACTTATCACCATCAATGTTTTATAAATAGTTGTAGGGGTCGACCTCTGGATGACCCGAAATAAAATCGGCGCTCGATGCGCTGGTTTTGTTCTATTTGGATATTGTAGGGGAATGTATACTTGCATTTATTGGAAAACTGTGATAAAATAAACCCGCCACGCAAGTTTATATTCAATTCCATTTGGGGAAAGTGTTTTTATTATTCGGTAAAAACACTTTCTCCTTATTTGGCATTCCCCAAAGGATTGTTGAACTTGTGTGGCGCAAGCAGGGGGCTGTGTTTTTCGTGCGCAGCTTCTGCTGCGCACTTTTTATTTTTTGCGGAGGTGGACAATAGGAAATATGCGCGCAAGTGAAAATGACTTTGAAGGTAATCTATATGAAAAACGGAAAATAAAGGAGATTGTTTTATGAAACTTAGAATATTGGTTAAGATCGTCGAAAAACTACTTGGCATAACAGTCAGTGATGGCGAACCACGGGCGGATATGTTTCTGCCGGAGCGGGGTCTTGCCATCGGAGTTGTTTTGCTTGCAGGTGGAATTGTCTGTGCGCTGTATGCTGTTTTTGCATTTGCGATATGGGCAGTTCTTGGGGCAGCTTTGGGCATTGTATTGGGTGTCTTTGCCCTGCTTTGCTGGAGAAATCAGACCATCCGTGTGATTTCCGATGAGGAATTTACATACACCACAATGTTTGGCAATACCTATACCTATGCATTCTCCGATATTCAGGGACTGCGAAAGAATCAGGATTCTATGACATTGTTTGTCGCCAACAAAAAGGTGCATATTGAGTCAATGGCAATTCTCAGCGACCGGCTTGTAGAGCTTATCAACAAATCCTTAGATAATAAAACCTAACAAAAAGAGCTTGACCAAATCGGTCAAGCTCTTTTTGTTAAAACAATGTTGTTATCCAATAAATAAGTCCATATACTACCGATGCTGAAACACCGTACACGATCACAGGCCCAGCAATCGTAAACATCTTCGCACCGACGCCCAATACAAACCCCTCTGTCTTAAATTCCACAGCGGGGGCGGCGATGGCGTTGGCAAAGCCGGTGATGGGCACCAGCGTGCCGGCGCCTGCATGTTTTGCAAGGTTATCGTATAAGCTAAGGCCTGTGAAAAAGGCTGAGAGCGCCACCAGCGTCATCGAGGTGGCGGTAGAAGCGTCGGTTTTGTCCATATTTAAGGCGAGGTAGCCGTTCATAATCAGCTGACCCAAGGTGCAAATCAAACCGCCCACCAAAAAAGCAAGGGCGCAGTCTTTCCATATGGGCGATTTGGGCGCAAGTTCACCCACCAGCTTGCTGTATTCCTTTTCTGTCATAAGATCCCTCCGGAGATAGTTTGCCCGAGTGGATAGCTTTTATGTAAAAAGCTATCCAATGATGTTTCCTGATGGAAATGATGTATTCCCATAGGGAATATGATATATTGCTGTCGCAATATGATGTATGCCGGTGGCATATTACGGTATCGCTGCGCGATAAATATAAATAGCGGACGAAATCGAAAGATATCGTCCGCACATTTATTTTTTCGAAGAAAATACATCATAGCGACAGCTGCATCATACACCGTCGGTGTACATCATTGCTTTGCTAAGCAAAGCTACATCATTTGTGCAAGCGCATTCCTTGCGGCGTCCTGCTCGGCGCGCTTTTTGCTGCTGCCAATGCCTTCGCCAACGGGATTTCCATTAATGCAGACCTGCACCACAAATTCCTTGTTGTGATCCGGGCCGGATTCACGAAGCAATGTATAAGTGATGACCTGCCCCTTTTTCTGCTGAATAAGCTCCTGAAATGCGGTCTTATAGTCCATATTCTTTGCCTTTTCCGGTGTGGCGGACAACACGAATTTATGAATAAATTCCTTTGCCGGGGCAAAGCCGCCGTCTAAGTAAATGGCTGCGATCACCGACTCTACCGCGTCTGCCAAGATGGATGCCCGCTTGTTTCCACCGCTGATGGCTTCGCCGTGCCCTAAAAGGAGACACTGACCCAAATTGAGCTTTACAGCAATGGCGGCCAGACTGGTCTCGCAGACCATATCCGCCCGCATCCGGGAAAGCTCGCCCTCAGGGCGTTCCGGGCAGGTGCGGTATAAATGCTCCGCCACTACCATACCCAATACCGAGTCGCCCAAAAACTCCAGCCGCTCATTGCTTCTGAGACTGTTATGAAAGCGCTCGTTGGCATAGGAGGAGTGAGAGAGGGCGTTTTCCAGCAGCGAAATGTCCCGGAAGCGGTAGCCGATGGCTTCCTCTAAGCACTTCATTCTGCCGCCTCCAATTTGGAAAGTCCCTCAGCAAGCTCTGCGGTGAAATCCCGCTCGGCAGCATCAGCTGCCTGCCGGATGGCGTTGCAGAATGCTAATTCATCGGAAGAACCATGGGCTTTGATGACCGGCTTCTTGATGCCCAAAAACTGGGTGCCGCCGATTTCCCGGTAATCCATCAGCTTCATCACCGCATCCACACCGGGCTTGCAAAACAGATAACCGATCTTACTCAGGAAGTTCCGCTTGAAGATCTTATGCTTCATCAGGCTGCCCATATACATAGCTGTGCCCTCAATGGACTTAAGCAGTACGTTACCGGAGAAACCGTCACAGACCACCACATCCACACCGCCAAGGAGGGCATCCCGACCCTCAATATTGCCGATAAAGTTCAGAAGTCCCTTATTGTGGGCATCGGTCAGCATAGCGTGGGCTTCCTTCTGCAGAGGCGTACCCTTGGAGTCCTCTGTGCCGATGTTGAGAAGACCCACCCGGGGACTTTCCACGCCAAGCTGATTTTTCGCAAACAGGGAGCCAATCAGGCCGAACTGCAGCAGAAATTCGGGGGTACATTCCGCATTTGCGCCGCAGTCCAAGAGGATGGTCTTGCCGCCTGCCTTATTGGGCATAGCGGGACCCATAGCGGCCCGGCGGATACCCTTGACCCGCTTTACGATCAGAGTCGCACCGGAAAGCAGTGCGCCGGTACTGCCGGCAGAAATGCAGGCATCGCCGTCACCGTCCGCAAGCATCTTGAGGGCAACCATCATAGAAGAACCCTTTTTCTGACGGACAACATTTGCCGGGTCGTCGTGCATATCTACGACTTCCGTGGTATGGACGACGGAAATATTTTCGGGCAGCTTGGTGTGACCTTGCTCTTTGAGAACCTCCCAAATGGCATCGCTGTCACCCACCAAAACGATCTCGTATTTTTTATCTGCGTTTAGCGCACCTAAGACCGGTGCTTTCGGGGCGTAGTCACCGCCCATTGCGTCAAGAATGATCTTCATAAATAAGACCCCTTTCTTAAATACCTTCCCTCACCATCTTGTCGATGATTTCGAGGGAACGGTTAGCGAGCGCCAAGTTTTTCTCAGCCTTTTTGCGAATGCGTTTCTCCAGCGGGGAGATCAGGCTGAAATTGATATTCATAGGCTGGAAATCCTCCACCCGGCTGTCGCTGATGTAAAGACCCAGCGCACCGATGGCGGTCTCCTTGGGAAAAACGGGTGGTGTTTCGCCTTTTAAGCGGGCGGCCATTGCCACAGCGGCCAGGTAGCCCGAGGCGGTGCTTTCCACATAGCCCTCTACGCCGGTCATCTGTCCGGCAAAGGCAACATACGGATTGCGGCGGTCGGCATAGTACCGATCCAGCAGCCGGGGAGACTGCAAAAATGTATTTTGATGCATTACACCATAGCGGACAAACTCTGCATTCCGGAGCGCGGGAATCATAGAAAAGACTCGCTTCTGCTCACCGAATTTCAGATGGGTCTGGAAGCCTACCAAATTAAAAACACTCTTTGCCGCATTGTCCTGCCGCAGCTGAACGACGGCATAAGGCTCTTTTCCGGTAGCCGGGTCAATAAGACCTACCGGCTTCAGCGGTCCGAACCGCAGCGTATCATAGCCCCGGCGACCCATCACCTCCACGGGCATACAGCCCTCGAACACATTCTTGTCCTCAAAGCCGTGGACTTCTGCTTCCTCAGCGGAGATCAGCGCAGAGAGGAAAGCGTCATATTCATCCTTATTCATAGCGCAGTTGATATAGTCCGGTGTACCCCGGTCATACCGGGACTGCCACCAAGCCTTTGTCATATCGATGGAATCAGCAGTCACCAGCGGCGCGGCGGCATCAAAGAAATGGAGATAGCTTTCCCCAAAGTACCTGCCGATGGCTTCCGACATAGCGTCGGAGGTCAGCGGGCCGGTGGCGATGATCACCGGGCCTTGGGGCACTTCGGTGATTTCCTCAGAAAAAACGGTAATATTCGGGTGATTTCGGACTCTTTCCGTCACCAAATCGGAAAAGCCCTGCCGATCAACGGCCAAGCACCCACCGGCTTCTACCCGGGTCGCTTCCGCGCAGCTAAGGATCAAGCTGTCACAGCGGCGCAGCTCTTCCTTTAAAAGACCTACCGCATTTTCAAGTTTGTCGCCCCGGAGAGAATTGGAGCAGACCAATTCTGCAAAGGTGTCTGTATGGTGGGCGGGGGAGCGCTTAATGGGCTTCATTTCAAAAAGGGAGACGGCAAAGCCCCGGTTTGCAAGCTGCCAGGCGGCTTCACAGCCGGCAAGACCGGCGCCGATTACTTTCACATCGGTCATTTCTTTTTTCCTCCGGCAGCTTTCTTTGGCTTCTTGGGAGCGTTTGTTTCTTTGTCTTTTTCCTCGCCCTTCTTATAGTAGCCTCGCTTATCCTCGGGCAGGAAGTTTTCACACTTTTCGTTGATGCAGAAGGGTTTCATCCGACCCTTGCCGGACTTTTTAAACATAGTCTGTCCGCAGACCGGGCAGTCGTTGGCGGTGGGCACATCCCAAGTCATAAAGCCGCACTCTGCGCCTTTCGCACAGGCATAGTAGGCATAGCCCCGCTTACTCTTGCGCTTTAAGATGGTATCTCCGCACTTGGGGCAGCGGCCGGGCATTTTTTCTACGATAGGCTTGGTGTTCTTGCACTCCGGGAAGCCGGGGCAGGCAAGGAACTTGCCAAAACGGCCCACTTTAACCACCATTTGCCGTCCGCAGACCTCGCAAATTTCCTCGGAGACCTCGTCCGGCACCTTGAGCCGGGTGCCCTGCAGGGCTTCCTCGGCATCAACCATTTCCTTGTGGAAATCCTTGTAGAAATCAGACAGCAGTGCCTTCCAGTTCTGCTTGCCGGTTTCCACTTCGTCCAGTCTTGCTTCCATACCGGCGGTAAACTCCACGTCAATAATATCGTGGAAGTGCTCCATCATAAGACCGGTGACCACTTCACCGAGAGCGGTGGGGGAGAGCTTCTTTTCAGTCTTTTGCACATATTCCCGTTCCTGTATGGTGGATACGATTCCTGCATAGGTGGAGGGGCGGCCAACACCCTGTTCTTCCATCGCCTTGACCAGGGTGGCTTCTGTGTACCGGGCGGGAGGTTGGGTGAAGTGCTGGGTAAGGCGCAGGTCTGCGGCGGTGGCCGCATCGCCGGCCTTTAGCTCCGGGAGCGGAGAGCCGACGGCCTCCACGTCATCATCCCGACCTTCCTCATAAAGAGCCATAAAGCCTGCAAATTTCAAGCTTTGGTGAGAACTACGGAAAATGTGGCCTGCACATTCGGATTCAATAGAGAAGGTATCATAAAGGGCGTTTGCCATCTGGGAGGCCAGAAAACGGCTCCAAATCAGCTTATAAAGCCGGTACTGCTCCCGACTTAAGGCGTCCTTGATACTTTCGGGGTCTAACTCCACGTGGGTGGGGCGGATGGCTTCGTGGGCATCCTGAATACCGGATTTCCCCTTAAAGACGTGGTGCTTGCCGTAATAATAGGCTTTGCCGTACCGATTGCAAATAAACTGGGCGGCTTCGTCCATAGCTTCATTGCTCAGGCGTAGAGAGTCGGTACGCATATAGGTGATAAGACCGGTAGTGCCTGCGCCGGGTACATCCACGCCTTCATAAAGCTGCTGGGCAATGGACATAGTGCGGCTGGGGGTCATATTCAGCTTCCGGGAAGCCTCCTGCTGAAGAGTGGAGGTGGTAAAGGGAGGGGCGGCAGAGCGCTTCTTCTCGCTGTGCTTTACGTCCTTAACGGTAAAAATCTTGCCGGTCACATCGTCCTTGACCGCCAAAGCTTCCGCCTCGTTTTTCAGCTCCCGCTTCTTGGGGCTGCCATAGTAGGTGGCAGTAAATGCGCCATCCTTTCCTATACATTGCAGGTCTGCGTCAAAGGTCCAGTATTCTTGTGGCACAAAAGCGCGGATCTCATTTTCCCGGTCTACCACAAGACGGGTTGCAACGGATTGCACACGACCGGCGCTCAGGCCCCGGCGGACTTTTTTCCACAGCAAGGGAGAGAGCTGGTAGCCCACGATCCGATCCAGTACCCGGCGGGCCTGCTGGGCATCCACCAGATCATAGTCAATGTCACGGGGAGCAGCAATGGAGGACTGGACTACCTTTTGGGTAATTTCGTTAAAGGTGACCCGGCGGATCTTTTCGTCCGGCAGATCCAGCAGTTCTTTTAAGTGCCAGGAGATGGCTTCGCCCTCCCGGTCAGGGTCAGTTGCAAGATAGACGGCCTCTGCACCTGCAGAGAGCTTTTTTAGCTCGGAGATGGTCTCTCCCTTGCCGGAGAGAGGCAGATACTGGGGGATAAAACCGCCCTCAATGTCCACGCCCATAGTGCTCTTGGGCAGGTCACGCAGGTGACCCATACTGGCGCGGACGGTATAGTCCGGCCCTAAATATTTGCCGATGGTTTTTGCTTTGGAGGGAGACTCCACAATAACGAGATAGGATGCTTTTGCCATTTTTTCCTCCGATGATGTTATTTACGGGAAACTAAGCCGCCGGGATGGTTTTTGGTAAAGCCCCGGATGGCCAGCATTGTGAGAATAGATAGTACTTTTTGCGATGGGATCCCGGTTTCTGCGATGATCTCATCCACAGGCCGGGGCTGTGCTGTCAGGCACTGGAAAACCGCCTTTTCCTGCTCGCCCAGCGAGGAAAGGTCAGGTTCTATGACACTATAAGGGGATTTTTCTTCCTTGTCAACGGGAATTTTCCGGGGTTTCTCTTTCTTTTCTGCGGGTGCAGTAACAGGAGATGCTACAGAAAGCATCTCAGGCTCCCGCTGGAAGGGTTTCGGGGGATCTGCCTTTCGTACTTTATCCGGGTAGAGGGAGCTGTATTCCTTCATCACATCCCAACCGCTGAGGGCGACCATTGCCCGGTCCTGTAAAAGGGCATTGCTGCCTGCGCAGGCGGGCAGATCCACATTGCCGGGCGTAACAAATACATCCCGACCTTGCTCCAAGGCGGAATTCGCGGTAATCAGTGCCCCGCTTTTAGCGGGGGCTTCTATCACCAGCACACCGTCGCTCAGGCCGCTGAGCACCCGGTTTCGTGCGGGGAAATTCCAACGGTAGTGGGGCGTGCCCGGCGGGTATGGGGAGATGAGACAGCCCTGTACTGCAATGTGGGAAAACAAATGGGTATTGGATTTGGGATAAATTACATCCAAACCGCCGGCGAATACCGCAATAACGGGATTCGTGGTGGTGAGCGCGCCGGTAAAGGCCATCGTATCGATACCGGCCGCACCGCCGGAGAGGACGATGCCGCCGCAGGCGCTGATCTGGGCACCGAAGCGGTGGGCAACCATCATACCGTAGGGAGTTGCTTTTCGGGTGCCAACGATGGCGATGGCCGGGTTGTTGTCTAAATCCGGAAGGTTACCTTTCACATAGAGAACAACGGGCGCATCTTTGGTGTTACGAAGCCCCGTGGGGTAGTCCTTGTCTTGAAGCGTTAGAAGGCGGATATTCTTTTCAAAGCACATACGTAAAATATGCTCAGCATTGGAAAGCTCTTTATTCTGTAAGGCTTTTACGATACTCTCCGTGATGTCCGGGATCTCTGCAAAGGCTTCCTGGCGGGCGTGATACAGCTCCTCCGGGTCATTAAAGTACTGCAAAAGGATATGCTTTTGCCAAAGGGGGATCTCTTCAATTTCTGCAAACCATACCCAGTAAAGCAGCATTGTTACACCTTCTCTTTATCGTTTTTCATCTGCCACATTACAATGGATGCAGCGATGGCGGCGTTCAGGGACTCGCAGTGGGGATTCATAGGGATAATCAAATATTTGGTGCAGGCATCCATCACGGCCCTGCTGACACCCTGTCCCTCGCTGCCGATGACCACCGCCATTTTGGAAACGGGGGCGGTGCGTAGGTCTGCGGCATCATCGCGGAGCGCAGTGGCCGCCAAGGGGATATTTGCCTTTTCGCAGGCGGCTTTTACCGTTTCAAAGTCTGCTTCCATCACCGGCGTGCGGAAGATCGCGCCCATAGAGGAACGGACGACCTTGTGGCTGTAGGGGTCAGCGCAGCCGGGCAGCAGCACCACCGGCACATCCAGGGCATCGGCAGTGCGGAGAATGGTGCCGAGATTTCCCGGATCTTGAATGCCGTCTAAGATCAGCATACCGGGCTGGGGAATAAATGCCGTCTTTTCCGGCAGGCGGCAGAGAAACAGCGCACCCTGTGGGGTGGACATAGGGGAGATATACTCCATGATCTCCTCGGGTACGATCACCTCCCGGATATCCTCGGGTAGGGCGATAGCGATATTTTCCGTATGGATAACGGTGGTAAGACCGCCCTCCCAGCGGATGGCCTCCTCTAATAGCTTTGTGCCGTCGGAGACGAAAAGACCGCTATTTTCCCGTTCCTTGCGGGAGCTAAGGAGCCGCCGCACCTGCTGGATCAGCGGATTTTTCCGGGAAGAGATATATTCCGTCTGTGTTTTCATAGAAAACCTCAATTGTTTTATTAATGATATACAATATAATATAACAATTCTTTTCTAATTTGCAAGAGGGAAAAATAAAAAGCCTTCCCCCTTGGGGGAAGGTGGCAGCCGAATAGGCTGACGGATGAGGGGATAAATAATGTTCGACAGAATCCGCAGGGGCGCATCACGATGCGCCCGCACCGCTTTGTCCGTTCCTTGCGTTTATGCTCTAGTTGCGTGAAAATAACTGCCACCGTAGTTTGCTTGAACATTCTCATCCGAATCAAAATGGAAGTGAAGCACCTCGATTTCGCCAGGCATATAGCCGTGCTGCTGAAGGTAACTGGTATAAATGGATTTGATTTCGTCTCCTTTTTCTGCGGTTAATGCGGCCAATTCTTTATTGTTTTTGAAGTAAATGTACGCAACATATGTTTTGACAAAATCATAATACACGCCGTAGATTTCATATACACAAATACCATATTCTATGCATAATAATTCTTTAACTTTTTTGGAGATGAACGGATCCATAACATACCCTCCCATACGCATAAATAAGTGAAAAGGCACGTAGCCAGAACGGTACACCCATATTTTAATAAGATAAAGGCGCGCTGTCAACAATTCTTGTTTTACAAGCGTGGAAATCTGTGCTATACTAAGAAAAAAACTTGGAGGGAAACTATGGATGCCTATTCCCGGACCCGGCTGCTCTTGGGGCAGGAGGGTATGGAAAAACTGAAAAATGCCCACATTGCGGTCTTTGGTCTCGGAGGCGTAGGCGGCTATGTGGTGGAGGCGCTGGCGCGGTGCGGCGTGGGGACGTTGGAGCTTGTTGACCACGATACCGTGAGCTTATCGAATATCAACCGCCAGATCCTCGCCACCCGGGAGACCGTGGGGATGGAAAAGTCCGAGGCGGCAAAGCGCCGGGTGAAAGCCATTGACCCGGAAATCAAGGTCATCGCCCGGCATCAGTTTTTCGGGCCGGACACGAAAGCGGAATTTGATTTTTCTGGGTATACCTATGTGGTGGATGCTATTGATACGGTGACGGGAAAGCTGGCGCTGGTACAGGCGGCGCAGGAGGCAGGTGTGCCGATTATCAGCTCCCTTGGCACAGGCAACAAGCTGGACCCCACCGCCTTTCGGATTGGTGACCTATACGAGACCAGCGTTTGCCCCTTGGCGCGAATTATGCGAAAGGAGTGCCGCAAGCGGGGCATCGAAAAATTAAAAGTGCTCTATTCCTTGGAAGAGCCCATCAAGCCGGAGATTTCGCCTGACGACCCAATTTTGCAGGAGCTGCCCGAGGGCAGAAATGCGCTGCCGGGGTCTGTCTCCTTTGTGCCTGCAGCGGCGGGTCTCATCATCGCCGGTCAGGTCATCCGGGATATTACAGGGAAATAAAAATGCTGTACCGGCAAAAGCCGGTACAGCGTTTTTGCTTCTTAGCCTTCAAAGTCCTTATCTTCTGCTTCGGGAGCAGCTTCTTCGGGAGCGGCAGCTTCCTCAGCAACTTCCTCGACTTCCTCTGCCTCACAGCAGCAGCCGCAATCGCACTCGCAGCCTTCATCGCAGTAGCAGTCGCAGGGGCAATCGTCGCAATCACTCTCGCACTGGCAGTCATCACAGTCGTCCTCGCAGCAGCAGGGGCACTTACCCAGCAGCTTCTTGGCCCAAGCAACGATCTTGTTACCATAGGTAGCGATCACATAGATGATACCGGCCACAGCAGCAAGGGCGGCAACGATCTTCATAATGGTAGAAAATACTTTCATAGGAAACCCTCCATTCATTTTTCTTCTAAGATCATTATAACCAATGAACGTGAAAAAAGCAATAGAAATATCGTGAACAAATTATGACATATAGCCGAAAAGTCCCCGGACACTAACTTCACCGGAGGCGACAACAGCCTGTGTGCCATCGGGATACTGTACCAGCAAGCCACCGTCATCGGTAAGGTCGAGAGCGAAAGCCTTTGCTTTTTCCTCGCCGCGAATGAGCAAAATCTCCCGGTTTAGGGTGATACACTGCTTTCGATAAGCCTCCATAATGTCACTTTTTCGGCTGATAACCCCCGAATATTGCACTTTTATTTCCTGCAGCAAGGCGGCGGCCAAGGCAGCGGGAGAGATTTCCCGTCCGGTCTCCCGGTCAAGCGCAGTGGCAATTTCCGAAAGCTCTGGGGCAATATCGTCACGGCAGTTAATGCCAATGCCCACCAAGGCGTAGTCCACGAAGCCGTCAGGTTTCAGGGACATCTCCACCAAAATGCCGCCGACCTTTTTTGTGCCGACGGTGAGATCGTTGATCCATTTAAGTCCCGGGCGGATGCCGGAGACAGCATAAACCGCATTTGCGGCTGCCACACCGATCGCGCAGGTCAGGTGCATCAGCGCCTCGGCTTTGCAGGCAGGTCGGAGAATGACAGTCATATAAAGACCGCCCGCTGGGGAGTGGAAGCTGCGCCCCATCCGACCGCGGCCGCCGGTCTGGCGTTTTGCAATGACGGCTGTGCCCTCGGGCGCGCCGTTTTGGGCCAAAGACTTAGCATAGGTGCTGGTGGAGTCCACCTCTTTTAGATAATACACCGACTCCCCCCAGGTGTAGTCCGGGGGGAGCAGGGAGAGCATTTCATTTTTCATTATTCGATGTCCTGAACGACCTCTTCGGGAGGCTGGTCGAGTATTTCGGGGTTGCGGAGCAGCCGCTTATAGTACTTAAAGAAGGTGGCGTAGTAGAAGCCGTCGCAAATACGCTCATCCAGCACGAACTTTACATCTACATACTTGCGCTGAATAACGGTTCCGTCCTCCTGCACCTCCAAAGCCTTGCGCTTCGCGCCAAAGGCACCGAAAGCGGGAAGGTTACCGAAATCGTACAGATGGTGGTAGATGGGCTGGATACCGAGGGAGCCCATAGAGGTAAAGAATAAGCTTCCGTGGAAGGGGCTCAGCTCCAATAGGAACTTGGGCAGCAGACCAAAGTAGTCTAATAGCTTTAAGAGCCATACCACAAACTTTAGCAGCAGGCCGGGGATCAGATTGAAGTACTGCTCCAAAAGATCAAAGTCAGAGTCCAGTTCCTGCGTAGACTTTACAGATGCCACTGCCGCATTGAGCTTGTGGTACACATCATCTGCAGTATCCCGGGGAGTCAGGTGGACTTTAATGGAGGTGTCGGGGGATTGGGTAGACATTTCCTTTTTGATGACCATACAGTACTGGATATCTTCTCCGCGGGAGTAGACTCTTTGACCGGCAATAAAGCGGTTTAGTTGGGGGTACTTGGCAACAGCGCGGACATAAGCGGCCAGCAGTACGTGGGTGATACCGAAATCGGTAAGACCCTCCCGGCGCTTCTGACGAATATAGCGATCTATATTGCTGATCTCAATGGATTCCGCAAAGAAATTAGAGGCAATGTTTCGTTCCCACTGGAAATAGGTGGTGATCTGCGCCATAGGGGAGAGGGTGCGGATCCGGCGGCCGTCGATCCGGTCGCCCCAAGTCGGATGGTATTCTCCGGCGGAATGAACCCGGATGGCGAAGATGGTAAGGAGTAATCCAAGGGTAACAAGGGCATCCGGCAGGAAGGGCAGGTAGATGCCGGCCGTGAGCAGCTTCCGTCCCAAATACAGCTCTACCGCCAGCGGGAAGGATACCTGTAAGATCAGCATCAGGATAAATTTTTCTCTGCCGCTGGTGACTCGGGTATAACAGAAGGCAATGAAGATCAGGACGATGGCGTACAGAACGGTCATAAGGAGACCTAAGCGGTAGCTTGCAAAGTTGAAAACGTAGTAGGCCATAAGCATCCAAAAGGGGATGGCAGTTTTATAAAACCGCTCCTTACCATTACAGATGCAAATGATGGCGTACAGTAGACCTGCTGCGATTGGCAGAACGATTTGACGCCACACTTGAAGTTCTTCATCGGGTCCTTTCATACCGATGAGAACAATGCGGGCCACTGCCGAGCAGATCATACAGATCGCCATGAGCCAGGTCAGCGCGTTTTTCCGGCTGACGAAAAAATGTGCTCTTCTTTCCATAACAAGAGTAGTATAACAGAAAAACCGACATTTGGCAAGAAAACAATTATAAATTACAAATTACGAATTATAAATGGTAGGTCGACCCCGACAATGCCCTCGTTAGAATCCGTAGGGACACGTATAATAAAAACCATCTTCAGAAAGGGGTGGTTTTTATTATACGTGTCCCTACAGACGCATTTCGATGGTGCGCCATCCCTTCCCCCGGGGGGAAGGTGCCCCGGAGGGGCGGATGAGGAATGCGGGCGAGGAATTGTGATATTGTATACCTAACAGACATTCTGCAATGTTTCAGTTCTCGCCGTTCCTCACCCGTCTTTTGCTCGTACCTCGCAAAATCCACCCTCCCCCCGGGGGAGGGGATAGGACGCGCGATGCTTGGTCACCTTTCCGGGGGAAGACTCAAAAAAACAGCGCCACGGGGTGACCGTGGCGCTGGTGGCGAATGATTAGATGCCGAGGATGGGCATCCGTAAATATCTATCGTGCCGATTATAAGTACAGGAAGAAGAACAGAATGCGCAAGAGCACATCAAAAAATGCTGTGATGAATGAGAAGAGGTTCTCTTCTTTGTTGGGTAAGGAGTAGGGATCTTTTTCGCCACAGTGGACGCAGGTTCCATTTTCGTAGTTGTGACCCTTGGCAGGAATGTCCTCGGTTTGCGCGTACTGACATTCTGTGCAGGTATAGGTTATGGATCCGTTTTCTTCACAGGTTGCTTCTTTGACAACCTCGCCGGAATTCCAAAGGTGTTCGCTGAGCTTTTCAACAAATTCGGTTTTGGTGTCACCACAGCTTGTGCAGGTATAGATACGCTCACCATCTTGCATACAGGTAGGTATTATGGTCAATTCGCCCTCGCTCCAAGCGTGAGCAGTGGGCTTGGGCAGTGTCTCGGTCTTTGTATTGCCGCAGACGGTGCAGGTATAGGTCTTGACGCCTTCTGCCTTGCAGTTGGGCTCCTTTGCGATTTCACCTTCGTTCCAAGCGTGGTCAGTAGTCTTGGGCAGTGCCTCAGTCTTTGTATTGCCGCAGCCGGTGCAGGTGTAGGTTTTGACGCCCTCTGCTTTGCAGGTGGGCTCTTTTGTGATTTCACCTTTGTTCCAAGCGTGGTCAGTAGTCTTGGGTAGTGCTTCAGTCTTTGTATTGCCGCAGCCGGTGCAGGTGTAGGTTTTCACACCTTCTGCCTTGCAGGTAGGCTGCTTTGTGATCTCACCTTTGTTCCAAATGTGTACTAGCTTGGGAAGTATCTCTACCTTGATATCGCCGCAGCCGTTGCAGGTATAGGTCTTGGTACCTTCTGCCTTGCAGGTAGGCTCCTTTGTGATTTCACCATTGTTCCAAATGTGTGTCAGCTTGGGAAGTGTCTCTGTTTTAATGGCATCACAAATGGAGCAGGTATAGGTTTTGATACCTTCCAGCTTACAAGTAGACACCTTGGTAATAATACCGGAATCCCAATTGTGCTCTTTGCAGCCGCAGAAGATGGTGCAATTGATAAGTGCGTTGTTTCCCGATGCAATGTCCATTTTCTTCCACTCTTCGACGGTGCCTGCGTAGTAAACATATAAGAGGTTACTGCAGTGCGAAAAGGCATTTCCTTCGATGGATTCCACGCTTCTGCTTAAAGTGACAGTGGTAAGAGAGCTGCAGTCTCGGAAGGCGGAATGGCCGAGATTCTCTAAACCTTTAGGGAGCGTGATGGCAGTAAGTTTCTCGCAACAGAAGAAGGAATATCTACCAATCTCTTTCACACTTTCGGGGAAATCCACGGAAGTCAGTCCGCAGCACTCAAAGAAAATATTATCAGGGATAACGGTAATGCCCTCGGGAATGGTGACGGAAGTGAGCGCTCTGCAACCCCAAAACGCTTCCTCACCGAGTGCGGTCATATGCTTGGGGAAAGTGATGGAAGTGAGGCTTGTACAGTTTGCAAATGCAGAAGCACCGATGGTTTCTACACTTTCAGGAAGGACAATCTGCTTTATGCCACAGCCGACGAAAGCAGAAGTATCAATGTGAACCACACCGTTAGGGATGGTTATGCCGGTCATATTGTTACAGCCGGAGAAAACAGCGTTTGCTAAAATTTTGGTGTCTGCATGAATCGTATAGGTGGATTTCTCTCTGTCAGTAATTTCTATGAGCGCAATGTACGGGTTTGTGTTGTTGCCCAAGTACTTTTCGCCTTGGTAAGTAGTGTAGCGCAGCGCGTTACAGCCGGAGAAAGCCAAATAACCAATGCTGGATATGGTTTTTGGAATGGTAACGGAAGTCAGGGAACTGCAATCGGAAAAGGCATAATAGTCAATGCAAGTAATGCACTCAGGGATCACAACGCTGTTGAGCTTTTCACAACCGGCGAAGGCGCTTTCTCCGATTTTGGTTACGGGATAGCCACCAAGAAAAGATGGGATAGTGATATCGCCACTGATATTTTGTTCAGCCATAACGATGGTAGCTTTACCGTTTTCTATGATGTAGGTGTAGTAGCCATCTACAATTTCAACTGGATCTTCTTCCTCCGTTGCCTGTACGGACAAAAGTGGAATGCAGCATACTGCAAAAAGAGCTGCCAACAAAAATGCGCATAGTTTTTTCATTTTTCATCCTCCTTGTGTGTTTATAAATGACAAAATGCTGTATTTGTCGTTTATAAAACGATAATAACATATTGAAAATGTTATTTCAAGTGTCTTCTCTTTATACAAAATGTATATTCTTTCACGATTTTGCGATAATCTTTTAGTGAAAGACTAACTATTAAAAGTCAACCCGAAATTTCAGGATGATGCAGAAAAAAGTTGCTACCGCAAAACGGTATGACAAGTAGAGCGTCGTTGACGGCGCTCCGAGAAAAATTGTAGGTATAGTTACAGAGCGGGTCTGT
>JAZSDE010000036.1:0-27291 GCA_045531015.1 Faecousia sp. | reverse complement strand
ACAGACCCGCTCTGTAACTATACCTACAATTTTTCTCGGAGCGCCGTCAACGACGCTCTACTTGTCATACCGTTTTGCGGTAGCAACTTTTTTCTGCATCATCCTGAAATTTCGGGTTGACTTTTAATAGTTAGTCTTTCATCAAAGCTCCGCCACGGAGGTCTCTTGCTTTGATACCATAATTTCCAAATTTCCGTTGCGCGCACGGAGCCTGTCGATCATCTCTTTTTCTACTGCGGTATCCTTGAGCGTAATACGGTAAGTCAGCCGGAACATACTGCCCATATTGGTGGTCTTCACCGCTATAAGCTCATTTTTACTGGTATAGACGGCAAAAACATCGTCAAAAGCGCCAGTGTAGTCTAAATCCTCGGGAATGGTGATTTTAATGATCTTATCCACTGCCTCCCCATTACGATTTGCCAAAGAACTGTAAAGCAGGAACACTACACACATAATCACCGTAAAGAGGGCAGCAAAGCCAAGGTAGCCCATCCCGGCCATAAGTCCTGCTCCCATAGCAAGAAAGATCGTAACGATTTCCTTTGCAGAACCAGGTGCAGAGCGAAAACGCACAAGACTGAATGCGCCCGCCACTGCAACACCTGCACCAATGTTGCCATTGACCATCATAATCACCACGCAGACGACAGCGGGCAGCAGTGCCAGTGTTACAAGAAAGCTCTTTGTATGTGTGTTTTTCCACATATAAACCGCCGCTATCATAAATCCCAGTGCAAGGGACACACCAAGGCAGAGCAGAAAATCCACGACACTTACGGTCTGCGCCTGCGCACTATCAAAAACACTTCTAAAAATTGCTTCCATATGTTATGATCTCCTTTTGCAAATTGTAATTTTGAGGGAATATCTGCTGTGTGTACGCTGTGCCGTATTTTGAAAAAGAGGTTCTGTAAATTCGCTCCCGGGACAGTACCGCCACCATCCATAGAGGAATACCGCCTGCGCATTTTATTTCCATCAGCGCCAGCTTCTCCGGGAGGATCGGTGTGCCGTAGATCGGCGCACAAAGATCGACATCGGTCTGCCTTGCCAAAATATGATCATCAAAGGTGACACGGAAATTGCCGCCGTTTTTGTCGTAATAGGCCTCTCTTTCGTAGGAGAGAAATACGGTAGGGATCAGCTTACCGTAAAAATCCATAAAATATTGGATCTCGCGGGAGATCTGCGTATCAACAGGACAAGCCCCTGTGCCGCACACCCACGCTATCGCATCCCGCTGGCACAGCGCAAGCCTGCGCTTGTAAACCACCTTTTCGTATTTCTTTTTCAGCTCCACAAATACGGTACTGTCCGCTGCTGCCTGCGCATAGCTCCGTATCCGCAGCTTCTCTTTATAGTCAGGCTTCTCAATGGAGCGTCGGATCAGTCTGTAATCATCCGTATCCAAATAGATATTTCGTACGGTCGTCCGTCCATACTGATCAGCTATCATATACGGTGCCATTGCCGCGAGTATCTTTTCCTTCTGCTCCATATTCAGTATATATTTTAGCTCATACCGCTTAAATACCGTCTGAAAGGCCATTTAACCCCTCCTTTTCACGATGTTATCCATATTATAGCGCCCACGGCTAAAGACAGACTAAAGCCACATCTGTTTTGGTTTTCAGAAAACTATAGACAAAGCCGCTATCTTGGTGTATAATACAGGAAATAATTGAAAGGAGTTCTTTTTCCCAAATGGACGACGGCGACAGTTGTACCCCTCCCTTATATACGGTCTGTTTGTTAGCGAAGCTTTGTCCCCATCTTCGGATGTAGGGTATAGGCTTGGCTTTTTGTGCTTTTTTAGGCCGTTATTCGTACTTATTTGGAGGTTTTTATTATGTTATTTATGATCGTTTTACAAATCGTTCTTATTGCGCTCAACGCCATCTTTGCCTGTGCGGAGATCGCTGTGATCTCTATGAACGACAATAAGCTGGCAAAAATGGTTGCCGACGGCGACAAGCGGGCGGTACGCCTTGCCCGGCTGACCAGTCAGCCCGCAAGATTTTTGGCCACCATTCAGGTCGCCATCACCCTCTCCGGCTTCTTGGGCAGTGCCTTCGCCGCAGAGAACTTTTCCGGTGTGTTGGTAGATTGGTTGGTCAGCCTGAAGGTGCCCGTAGATCCGGAGATTTTGGATTCCATTGCCGTTGTGTTTATTACACTTCTGCTGTCCTATTTTACTTTGGTGTTTGGCGAGCTTGTCCCCAAGCAGGTGGCGATGCGTAACGCAGAAAAACTGGCCTTGGGCATGTCCGGTCTCATTTCCGGCATTGCCACCGTGTTCCGACCCTTGGTCAGTCTGCTCACCGCCTCTACAAACGGCATTCTCCGTCTTTTGGGCATTGACCCCAACGCCCAGGAGGAAGCCGTCAGCGAGGAGGAAATTCGAATGATGGTAGATGTGGGCAGCGAAAAAGGCACCATCGACAGCGAGGAACGGGAATTTATCCAAAATGTCTTCGAGTTTGACAACATCCCCATCCGGGACATCATCACCCACCGCACAGAGATCACAATGCTCTTTTTAGAGGACGATATGTCCCTTTGGGAGGAGACCATCCATAACACCTGGTTTACTTACTATCCTGTATGCAAGGAGACACCGGACCATATCGTAGGCGTGCTGAATTCCAAAGCCTATCTCCGCCTCGCGGACCGCTCCCGGGAAAATGTCATGCAGGAAGCTGTCACACCTGCCTATATTGTACCGGAATCCCTGATGGCAGATGTACTCTTCAAGAATATGCGCCGGGACAGAGAACGCTTTGCCGTTGTGCTGGATGAGTACGGCGGTATGAGCGGCATCATTACCCTCCGGGATCTGCTGGAGGAGCTGGTTGGCGACCTTGCTGATGGTACGGAAGCAGAGGAGGAGCTGTCGGAGCTTATTCAAAAGGAGGAAAATCTGTGGGATGTGGACGGTGGTATTCTCTTAGAGACCCTGACGGAAAAGCTGGGAGTCTGCTTAGAGTGTGAAGAATACGACACCCTCAACGGGCTTATCTTCCATCACCTGGGTACTTCCCCGGAGATTGGGGACACCCTCACCTTGGAAAACATCCGCATCACCGTAACCCAGACAGAAAACTATCAGGTCACCCGCGCTACATTGCAGCGAAACACCGATCAAAGATAAAAATACCGGCAGACGGGTCGTCTGCCGGTTTTACTTTTTGTATGGATATGGTACCTTTTTGTCAGTTAAGCCAAGGAGATAGTCCACACTGACACCGTAAAATTTAGCCAGCGCAATCAGCACCTGCGGCGGAATCATCCGCTCGCCGCACTCATAGTAGGCATATGTTCTTTGCGGGACATTGATTCGTTTACCAATTTCCGCTTGTGTCAGATCAGCATCTTCTCTCAGATTGCGGATTCGTTCGTATTTTTCAGCCATCTGTGACGACCCCTTTTGGAAGCATCTTTTCAAATCGCATATCAAGGCAGATTCTTTTGCCCTTTATTTCAGCATACGATTGATAATTCCCAGCAGCACGATCAAATCTCCTTCATCGAGCTGCCGCATTCCCTCGATCGCCTTTTGAATAAGCTCAGGATTCTGCATACCATCGTCAAAAAATTGCTGCGGTGTAATTTCAAAGTAATCACATATGGCGAAAAACTCCTTTAATGGAGGCAATGCTTTCCCGGAAGAAATATTATAAATATATCCGCGGCTATGTCCCAAATCATAGCTCATTTGATATTCGGACACACCTTTCTTCAGCCGCAACTGCGTAATTCTGTTTTTGACAAATTCTTCGTACATAGTAATCACCTCATATATTATGATAATCACCACTTCGTTTCGAGTAGTAACAAAATATTTGTCGAATTGTGTTGATTAGTCCATAAATATGTGTTATTATGCGTTATATGCATGGAAATATTCGATTAGTATGTACGAAAAACAAAAAGAGGGTGCAAATTGTGGACAAGTTCGGTTGCGATTACGAATGCAGCACTGTGGGAGAGAGTATCACGAAATACAATATCCCAGACGATTGGTTCGCCAGGTTTGATGTGGATGATAGTTTCTGTCCAATCATTTCTATCCGTGTCGATAAAATGCGAAATTGCCCCGCTATGATGGCGCTAAAGCTTAGGATCATAGAAAATCCTGATGAGGAATATGCAGGATGTATGGTTTTAGAAAAAGACAAGGCCATCTTTTTCAAGATCGATTATATGATCGACTTAGTGACGGCTATGGAACTACTTTTAATGGATTAAATCGCAAAAGTACCCGACCTCGGAATGCCAAGGTCGGGGCGTTTTTTATATTGACAAATTATATGTTTCGTGATACCATACAGATAGTACAGATGATACAGTTAATGCAGAAAGGAGCGGTGAAATGGAAAAAAGCACTTTTGCCAAGCGGGATGTTTATCTTGAGGTTGCTGCGCGGTACGAGAAATACATCACCCTTGGTGTCATCAAGCCGGGGGAAAAACTCCCCTCGGTCAGAACGGCAGCCGCTGAGCTACGGGTCAACCCTACAACGGTGCAGCGAGCATATACCCTGCTGGAAGAAAAGGGTCTGATCCGCGCAATGCCAAAAAAGGGGGCCTTTGTTATTTACGGCAACGAGGACCGTGATGCGCGCGAAACCTTTGCAGATCTGACAGCTGAAATCCTACAACTCAAAGCCCAAGGCGTTGCAAAGGATAAGCTCATTTCCCTGATAGAGGAGGTATACAAGAATGATTAAGATTGAAAATTTGTTCCACAGTCTTGGCGCCAAAACCGTACTGCGTGAGATCAACCTTACGATCCCTGATAACACGGTCCTGGGCATTGTGGGTATCAATGGTGCGGGAAAAACCACATTCCTTCGCCTGCTGTCCGGTGTTTACCTTCCCGATGAAGGCAGTATCCAATATGACGGCAAAAGTCCCGCGGATGCCGAAACGAGGAAGGACATTTTCTTCCTTCCCGACGATCCCTATTATACCGCCTCCATGACCCCCGAAAGCCTTTTTGACTTTTATAAGTGTTTCCATCCGACCATCGATGCAGAAGTTTATGACCGCCTCCTCGCGGTGTATACGATAGACAAGTGCAGTAAAATGCGCAACTTTTCAAAGGGTATGCGGCGGCAGGTATTTATTGCTCTTGCCCTTGCGGTAAAGCCCAGATATCTTTTACTGGACGAAGCCTTTGACGGACTTGACCCGCTGTCGAGAAAGATATTCAAGGACGCCATTATCTCCCTCGTGGAGGAAGGACGCACGACGGTACTGATTGCCAGCCATTCTCTCCGGGAATTGGAGGACTTTTGCGATAAATTTATCCTGATCGACTCCAACACCATCAAAAGTCAGGGCGATATTGCCGAGCATGTGGGAAGGCTTTGTAAGTTTGCCCTTGCATTTACAGAGGCAGTAAACGAAGAGGCTTTTGCAGGTCTTCCAGTAGTGTCCCTTAACATCAAAAACAGATTTGTGCAGATCGTTTTGGAAGGCGACAGCGACGAAATGCGAGAACAGCTGGACGCTCTCTCCCCTGCTGTTATGGACGAGATGGAACTTGACTTTGAAGAGGCATTTATTTGCGATGTAAGAAAGGGCGGTGTAACACAATGACGAACTTTAAGGAGTATTTCCGCGCACACTTGAAGACAAATCTGCGGTCTATCATCTACATCTTTGCCGTTGTGCTGGCTCTGACCTTTTTGATGGGCATTAACGAGCAGCCCAGCACCCGCTACGATTCTGACATACGAAAATACATCACCTATTATAGCCCCACACTGCATATCCCTGTTATCTTTCTGTGTGTTCTCGCCTATGTGCTTCCCGTGATGGAGTTTTCCTTCTTCAAAAAGCGGATCAACTTGGATTGCGCCTACGCTCTCCCTATCTCCCGCAAAGCCATGGGCACTGTCCATTATCTTACAGGTCTTATTATCCTTTTCGGCGCATTCACATCGTCATACCTGCTTAATTTCGTAATCCTTTTGGGACGGGGTCCCGGACTGTTCCATTTGACTCCTATGCTTGCCCACTATTTCCTCTGTCTCCTTTTAGGCTTTGCGCTCTATGCCTTGATGACCTTCATATTTAACGAAGCCAACACCAAGGGTGACGGCATATGGTTTATGGTCCTATATACCTTTGCGCTGATTCTTTTCTGTGGTGCATTGGCACTGGTGGCCAAACTGGACCTTGTTCTACCTGAATGCGCCATACCTTGGATCACCATCACCACAGTCACATCATACTATCAGGATGTCGTTGCAAATCTGCCGTCAAGCGCATTTGTCTACGTATCGTCTACAGAATTTATCCCTTGGATTGTGTTCTGGACCGCAGTCGGTATTGCTTCGGCAATTGACTTCTTCCGCACCTTTGGCAAAAGGAGAACGGAAAAGACCGAGGAGATCTCCGATTCTCCTTTTGGTTTTCGCACGCTGATCCCCATTTTTGCCATCTGTGGAATGATCGTATTCCAAGGAATCAGTATTGTGCTTCTTGTGATCATCGAGCTTTTCGCCATTCTCGGCTACACCATCTACCGTCGTGGCTTCCAGTATAAAAAGAGCGACATTATATGGCTTTGCCTATTTTTAATATTCTTATTTATAGAAATATAAAGTATGGGCGTGTTGCTTTATTTGCAACACGCCCGGTTTTTATGCATTTTGCAGCTGTTCTTTGTTATATTGCAGGGTGTATAGGTGATAATACTTGCCCTGCAGAGCCAGCAGCTCTTTGTGATTGCCCTGCTCCACAATCTGACCCTTGCTCAAAAGGATAATGTTGTCCGCGTGCTGAATGGTGGAAAGCCGGTGGGCAACGATGAGCATGGTGCCGATGTTCTTCATCTTTTCCAGAGAGTCCTGAATGAGGATCTCTGTCTCGGTATCGATGTTGGCGGTGGCTTCGTCTAAGATCATCACCGCTGGCTTGTGGATAATGGTCCGGGCGAAGGACAGGAGCTGCCGCTGGCCGGCAGAGAAGTTGTTGCCCCGTTCCCGCACAGGCTCATCAAGGCCGTTTTCCAGCTTGCTGATAAAGGAATCGGCATTTACATACCGGCAGGCCTCCATCACCTCTTCATCGGTGACATCCTCTTTTCGCAGTAGGATGTTGCTGCGGATCGTACCGGAGAACAGGAACACATCCTGCAGCATCTGTCCAAAGTGACGGCGCAGCGAAGAGATCTTGATCTTCCGGATATCGATGCCATCAATTAGGATCTGACCCTTCTGAATGTCGTAAGTGCGGCAGATCAGAGACAAAATGGTGGTCTTACCGGAGCCGGTAGAGCCAACAAATGCCACCGTCTGCTTTGGTTCAATTTTGAAAGAAACACCCTTTAAGACCCATTCATCCGGTTTGTAGGCAAACCATACATCCCTAAATTCGATCTCACCCTTGATTTCCGGGAGGTCAATAGCATCCGGCTCATCTACCACCTCCGGCACCATATCCAGGATGGTGAAGATCTTTTCTGCAGAGGCAAAAGACCGCTGGAGCATATCAAACTGCTCCGCCAGCGTCTGGATGGGGTTAAAGAACCGGGAGATGAACATATAAAAGGACACCAGCACCGCGCTGGTAATGGTCTGCCCCAAGAAAGAAATATCCTCGATCATTCCCCGGCTGCCCATATAAAACAGGCACAAATTGGAGGAAACGAAGAGCATATAGACCATGGGGCGGAAAATACCAAAGACAAACATACGGTTATATTTTGCCTTTTTCAGCTTATCGCTCTTTTCCTTAAACTGCGCCATCTTCTGCTCTTCCTGATTAAAGATCTGTGTGATCTTAATACCGGAGATATTCTCAGAGAGGAAGGTATTTACATCGGTGGTAGCTGTGCTGACCTTCCGGTGGGCAGTTCTGGAGAAATGGCGGAACACCACCGTAAAGAGCACCACAAAGGGCACAAAGCACAGCACCATCAGCGTCAGCGCGTAGTTGAGCAGCAGCATTGCCCCCAAAACACCGACGATCACCATCGTATTCTTTGCCAGCGTCACAATGATATTGGTGAACATAAAGGAAATGGCGTTGGGGTCATTGGTCACGCGGGTCACTAATTTGCCCACAGGGATATTGTTCAGCTGCTCGTGGGAGAGCTTTTCGATGTGGGTGAAAATATCCAGACGCATCTGGGAGAGGATCTTCTGTCCGGTCTTTTGTAGGATCATCGCCTGCAAATAGGTGCAGATCAGGGAAACGATCAAAATACCGGCGTATACCGCCACCAAAGAGAACAGATAGCTAAGTTCAAACTCCTCTTTTATAACATCTTGGATATGGCCAACTAACAGCGGAGATGCGATGTCGTAGCCGATGGAGAGCACCATTACGAAAAAGACCACCACAAAGCTCTTCCAGTAAGGCTTTGCGTACCGCAGCAGACGGGAGACGATCTCCTTGTCCGCCATATGCCGCTCCCGATCCTCATCCTTTTCCTTTTCCTGCCGCCGTTTCAAGGCAATGTAGGCTGCTAAAAATACGATGGCGAAGGTGCCGATCAGCGCGCCGATAATTAAAATCGGCAAATATTCATAGATCCATTCAGGCATTGTGCTGACCTCCTTCCTCCTCTAACTTTTGGAGATCTACCATCTTCCGATAAGCCGGGCAAGTGCGGTACAGCTCAGGATGAGCGCCAAAAGCCGCAAGCGCGCCGTCTTCGATAAAGAGAACCTTATCCATATTTTCAATAGTGGAGATCCTGTGGGCAATAAGTATGGTGGTCTTACCCGCCCGGGTGTCCCGAAGATTCTGCAAAATGGTGGTTTCTGTCTTGGTGTCCACCGCAGAAACAGAGTCGTCCAAAATCAAAATAGGCGCATCCTTAATGAGGGCGCGGGCAATGGAAATGCGCTGCTTCTGTCCGCCGGAGACAGTCACGCCCCGCTCGCCCAGCACCGTGCCGTAGCCCTTGGAGAACTCCTGAATGTTGCTGTGGATGTCTGCCATACGGGCGGCGTGGACTACAGAAGATTCCGTCTTTCCGGGGATACCGAAGGCGATGTTATTCTCAATGGTATCGGAGAACAGGAAATTGTCCTGAGGTACATAAGCGCAGGCCTGCCGTACAGAATGGATGGAAACCCCGTTTACATCCTGCCCATCGATAAAGATGGTGCCGTCGGGTACATTGTATGTCCGAAGGATCAAGTCTACCAAGGTGGTCTTACCGGAGCCGGTCTTGCCCACAAGACCGATATTCTCACCGGCCTTGATCTCAAAAGAAATATCCCGCAGAGCATCGAACTCACCGTCGGGATAACGGAAGCTTAGATTCTTAAAGGTAATGTCACCGCGGACATTTTCCAGTGCCGGAACACCCTCTTTATCCTTGACAGTGATCTCCGCATCCAAAAGGGCACCCAAACGGTCAAGAGAAGCTCTTCCACGGCTTGTCATATCGATCAGCTCGGAAACGGCCATTATCGGCCAGATAACGGCGTTAAAATAGCCGATAAACTCCAATAATTGACCTGCGTTAAATTCACCCTTATGGACAAGATAGCCGCCGTAGCCTAAGATCACGCAGATAACGCTTTCCACAAACATAGTCACCAATACGCGCATCAGTACCGATGCATTGGTATGATCCATATTTGCCTTTTCGTTTTCTACATTGATCTTCTTAAAGGCCATCAGCTCAACGGCTTCCTTTACAAAGGCCTTAATAACCGCAATGCCGGAAAAGCTCTCCTGAGAGAAATCTGAAAGCTTTGAAAATGCCGCCTGACGGATGTCCCATTTTTTGGTCAGATGCTGCCCCACCAAGGTGGCGGCAGCGAGTAAAAATGCCATAGGAATGAGAGACAAAACAGTCAGCATCGGGTCCATATTCCACATATTGACCACCGCCATCACACCCAGCATCAGTGCATCGAAGAACATCAAAACACCCCAGCCGAAGCATTCCTGCACGGTATCTAAGTCATTGGTGAAAAGGCTCATAAGGTCGCCGACCTTGTTGACCTGATAGTACTCCCGGCTCAGCTCTTTTGCGTGGTCGAACATCCGGTTGCGCATATCCGCCTCCAGCCGCACCGCTGCGCCCATAAAGCACACGCGCCACAAAAAACGACCGATCACCATCGCAATAATGACACCGATCATAGGCATACAGATATGATCCAAAAGGAAGGTCATATCAAATGCCATCTGCACACCGTTTACATCCACAAAGCCGCTGTCCATACCGTTAACGACCATACGGTAGAGCTTGGGAATAATAAGCTGCAGGTAGTCCACCATTGCCAGCGTCAGTAAGCCAAAAAGCAGCGACAGCGCATATTTCCGATAATAGCGGTTAATATGCTTTCCAAATATCATCGCTACTACCTCCTATCTGTAAAATTACATAACAGATTTATTATACTCCTTCTTTTTTCTAAATGCAACAAAAACCAAACCGAAATACCCACAATAATAAAATAACCACCGGCACGCGCGTGTGCCGGTGGCTTGCTTAACGGGAATTGGGTGTTTAATCTTTCCAACCTACTGCTTTATTCTCTTTTCTGATTTGAATCGCGCAAATCAGATAATTGATAATTACCACAAGTGAAACCACGCTCAGTATCGCACACATTAGAAATGTCAAACCCCGAAACCATTTTGTGAGATTGCTGAATATTTCCGGACCTTCCGCCCAAGTACGGAAACAACTAACTGTCGGAAAAACTGCAAGACACATTGTAAAAACTGCCATTGCTAAACAGCCTTTGCCGGAAACAAATATATCTTCTTTTCGCATACAGCGGGCAATCAACCAGAAAATACCATAGATCGCTATAGGGATGGGGGTTTTGAAATCACGATAACTCAAATAATACTTTTTTATGGTCTCTATGCTTTGCTCGGGGTTCATCAACTGTTGCACAGCAGCAATTTGCACTTGCCTTCCAATATCGATTAGAATATAGCAAATAAGGACAACCCAAATAAAAATATACAGTATCTCATTAAGCCACAAAAGCTTTTTCCTCATTGATAAATCACCTCGGGTACATAATATTCTAAATTTAATAGCCTAAGCAATAGGCATATCAAGCACAGATTTAGTACATAGAAATCAAGAACTCTGCTCTATGCGCAATGTATATTCGTACGGTGTACCATATCTGTATGCTATGAGGTAATAAACTTCATTAGCAACCAAATTGGCTGTAAGGGTAGCGTTTCTGTTACTTGCGCCATTGATATCATCCGTTACCGAACCGACATAAGTCCCCTGCGCTGCGTTCATAATATAGAAATTTGGATCTCCGCTACTGCTTGTAGTATAAATTCTGTAGCTGCCGCTTACAGGTACTGTAACCTTTACTATGTAGCGTCCTGTAGCATCTGGAACAATCACATAGGGATTTCCGTTAGGCGAAATATCGTATAATCGCTTATACTCTCCTATTTCATAAGTACCTGTTGTATTACCGTGGTCTACCGTTTCGCCATGCTTATTCCCCCAGAAATCAATATATGTATTATCCTCAACAATATTAACAGTAATAGAGGTAATCACTCTTCTAAGGTCGTATTGAGATCCGCTCTTACGGGCAATAACATACAACCCTTCGGCATATCCACCGTTGACATGAACTAAATAATTTCTATCAGGTTTTTCTTCAAAATTTACTATTACCGATTTAATTAAATGATCATAATTATCAATTTGGTCTGTATTATTGGTAAAATCAGTAAAAATAAGACTTTCGTTGTTTGCTTCCTCCGAATCTCTATGATAGAAATACGCTCCTTCAACAAATCCCTCATACAGCCCCGTTACATACGCATAGGTAGCCAAAGCCGGACCAGCAATAGGGTGAAATCCAAACACATACTCTACCGTATCCTGTAGCAAACTCTCATCTTTTTTAGCTTCTTCTGCAACCCCGTTTATATTGGCTCGCGTCTGGATGATAAAGGCACCGTTGTCCTCATACGGATCATACCCGTAATCCCCCGGATTTAGTGCTGTTGGATTTTCAAGAGTGAACTTAAACTTGGTTCCTTTCAAGAAATATTCTGCAGTATCATAATGAAGATGGGGAATAACAACCCTTGACAGACTTGGATCAATATCTAATGAAGATTCATCTGTGGCGCGATATCGGTATTGGAACAAAGGTGTCACTCTTGCGCCCCCGGGGGAATTGACAGCAAAGGCTGGTTCGAAATGCGTAATATCAAATACCATAACATCCACAGCATAATCGTCCAGATCGAGTGTATCTTCTGTTGTGCGTACAAAGAATCCGTATTGTTTTCCGACATGTATATGCGTACCTAATGTAAAGAACAATTCCTTGGGTATAATTTCCACGATCGGATCATCCGTGATCGTCCAACCGTCCTCCAAAAAATACTCTCCAAAATAATTATCTACATAGGATCGAATGATTCCATCGGAATTTGTATATTCATCGAAATCAATTGTGTTTCCTCCGCCACCGCCGCCAAGATCAGGGTCAGCAGGAACGATCGCGTTGATGGATGCATCCCCTGCGCCACTATCATCCTCGTAAACTCCCTGCATATATACACGGGCAGAGGCCTTTAGTCTTTGGGAAACCTCATCGGCGCCCATACATAACTCTGTTGAGCGCTGGTCAAAATAGAGGAATTGTGCCTGTGTAAGCGGAATTACCATATTATACAGTTTATTTTCTATGATATTTTTATAGTGGATGTGAATCGTATAGGCAGAATCCTCCGCATAGATTGCAATGTACACAAAATTAACCGCTTGTATTGGATTTTTTGCCACATCTGCCTGATAGAAACGGAGCTTGCCATTTTTATCTACGATCTTGTAGTAATCAAATGCAGGAATTGTCACAGTACGGTTATCAAACTGCAACACTGCATTGTCGTTTGTAATAGATAGTGCACCGTCGGTATTCTCAATGAGAAACGCACCTTCTCCGGGAGGTGTGTAGCTATAACCTCCTTCTCCGAGCGAAATGGTATTTTCTGACCCGTTTTCGGTGTCACCCATATTAGGTATGTTTTGCTCTGCGGAAACGGTAATCGGTATGCTGCTGAAAATAATAATTGCCAAAAGCAACGCGATCATACGCTTAAAAGACTTGCGTGTATGTAATTTCATATGTTACCTCCATAATTGGTACAGAAAAGTATTTTCATCGTCATTTGTGAACATCTATCCATATTGGCTCGAAAATGCTTTGGTATATCAAAAAGAAGGGGTGCGTATAACCTATCAATCAGGCTATACGCCTTATATGCTGATTTTCAGTCTGTTCCTCCAACATTTTCGCTTACTCATCATAATTGAATACTCCTTTTTGCAAAAGCCTTGTATGCAGTATACCCTCTATCTATATAGTATTAGTAATATTCCTATTTGTCAACCAAAAATTTCCTGCTATATGAAAGATGAAAGAAAAACGGACCGGATTTCTAATTCCGGTCCAATTCTTTTCCGTTTAACACGGCGCGTATCAGTTTATCTCCCTCATACTGGAGCATCAGCTTGAAAAAGGGCGCGTCCTCCCATAGAAGCCTTAAGAATATCTTATCCCCCTCCCACTGAGGCAGGCTGTCGATAAATTCCCGACTAACCCATTGCAGATCGCCTTCATCGCACACTTTCAGCTCTCCCGCAAAGCCATCGGCGGTAAAAAGGTGCATATCCTGGTCATATTCCGGCTTTTCGGTGAGAAATGTGACGATTCCCCGGTAGCGGTAGCTTGTCAGCATCAATCCCGTTTCTTCCTTTGCTTCCCGCAAAAGACACATTTCCGGCGTCTCCCCAGGCTCGAATTTACCGCCGATGCCGATCCACTTGTCCTTGTTGATGTCATTTTTCTTTTTCACCCGGTGGAGCATCAGCACATCCTCTCCCCGGAGGATATAGCAAAGTGTGGTATTTAGCATTCTTTTCTTCCTTTATACGCGATTTTTAGAGCACGCTGTAGGTTTTCCACTATGATTTCCCTGTGACCCTCTTCCTTTTCTCCATCGATGGTCCAAGGCATATCCTCCGGCGCAGTCACCTTTACCGTGCGGGTATTGAGAAAGGTCATCATCTTGCAGTTATACTTTTTCATCTGCACCGCCTGCAAGCAGGATGCCAGCTCTGCAAGATCCTTTGGTGCGCGGACAAGCAAAAGCTCAAATTTTCCGTCCCGCATATCCACAACGCTGGGATCCAGTTTTAGTATACCCCCAAGGCTGGTAGAATTACAGATCGCACCGAACAAAAAATCATCCTCAACCGTCCCCTCATCGGTCTCAAAGCGCAGATGGTGGGTCTTAATTTGGGACAGTTCCTGAATCCCCTCCAAAAGATAAGCCATATGTCCCAGGGAATTTTTAATGCTCTGGGGCGTGGCATAGCTGGTGCGGGTAAAGGCACCAAAAGACGCCACATAAGCAAAATGCCGCCCGCCAAAGGACCCCACATCATACCTGCGAACACAGCCCCGGGCAATGACCCTTGCCGCCTCAATGGGATCTGTAGGAAGTCCCAAGCTGCTGGCAAAATCATTGGTAGAGCCGGCAGGAATGTAGCCGATAGGTGTATCCGCGCCGCTTTGCAAGAGTCCTGTCATTGTCTCATTGTAAGTGCCGTCACCGCCGCAGCAGACCACAATATCCATCTCCCCTGCCCGGGCTTTTGCCTGCTCTATGGCCTCGCCCTGTCCGGCGGTCACATAGGTATGGACATCGTATCCCGCCCGGTTGAAAACGGCCAAAATATCCGCAAGATATTTATTGGCTTTTCGCTGTCCTGCATTGGGGTTTAAAATAAACAGCATCTTTTTCAAGATTTCCACCCTCTTAATTGAAGATTAATTGCATTATAACACGGCTATTACCGATTGTATAGCGTCATCTTTGTTTCGATCCGAAGCGCCTGCCCGGTGATAGGATGGCAAAATTCCAGTCTTCCTGCGCAGAGCGCCTGGGTCTCAATGCCCATTTTCCGGGACAGCACCAGCGACTCTTCATTTCCGTACTGAGGATCGCCCAATATAGGAAAACCCATATGGGCGCAATGTACCCGCAGCTGATGGGTACGCCCAGTAATGGGGTGCAGCTCCAACAGACTGTACTTTTCCCAGCTTTCTAACCGGGTATATTCCGTCCGGCATGGCTTTCCGTTTGCATCCACATAACGAAGCAAGCTGGGCGGTTCTCTGCGGGCAATGGGCGCATTGATCGTTCCCGCCGTCGGCGAAACACCGTAAACCAGCGCAAAATAGGTCTTCTTGATCGCTTTTTCCCGGAGCTTTGCCATCATAAGGGCGTGGATATGGGCATTTTTCGCCAGCAAAACCACCCCAAAGGTATCCCGGTCTAACCGGGTAATAGGATGAAAGGCACAGCACTGCCCTGTTTTTTTGTAATATCCCAAAACGAAATTTGCAAGTGTCCCTGTATTGCAGGCGCGAGAGGGATGGATCAGCATTCCTGCCGGCTTCTCCACCGCCAGCAAATGTTCGTCCTCATAGAGGACAGTCAGCGCGCCCTCCTCTGCCGGGTATTCCGGTGCCGGATCGGGCAAAATAGCCTTGACTGTGTCTCCCGGCTGCACAGGGTGATCCGTATGGCAGGGTACGCCGTTTACAAGCAGCCGCCCGTCCCATTTGAGCTTATTCATAAGGCTCAGCGACATGCGCATCTCTTCCCGTAAAACCTTAGAAAGCCTGCCGCCCTCTACCGCCTTGTACCGCAGCTCCATCTATCTCCCTCCCCTTTTATGCATACAAGCATTATAGCACCGTTCACCCCATCGCGCAAGAGGTGCAATAAAACCTAAAATTTTGTAAATTTACAAAAAACCTCTTTCTTTTTTTGGGAAAATATGCTATACTACATTCAATACAACAAAGGAGGTTTCCTATGAAATTATTTGAGGATTTTCACTATGTAGGTGTTAACGACCATCAGGTCGATCTGTTTGAGGGGCAGTATGTTGTCCCGAACGGTATGAGCTACAATTCCTACGTGATCACAGACGAAAAGGTTGCCGTTATGGATACGGTAGATAAGAACTTTACCCACCAGTGGCTGGATAATATCCATACGGTTTTGGGCGACCGGCAGCCGGATTACTTAGTTATCCAGCATATGGAGCCTGACCACTCTGCCAATATCGCCAATTTCCTGAAGGTCTACCCCGAGACCGTGGTGGTCTCCTCCAGTAAGGCCTTTGCAATGATGCAAAACTTCTTCGGCACAGACTTTGCAGACCGCCGGATCGTAGTCTCCGAGGGCGATACTCTCCCCTTGGGCAAGCACACCCTGACCTTTGTTGCTGCGCCTATGGTCCACTGGCCGGAGGTCATTGTGACCTACGATCTTTACAGCAAGGTGCTCTTCTCTGCTGACGGCTTCGGTAAGTTTGGCGCGCTGGATCGCGACGAGCCTTGGGAGGACGAAGCACGCCGTTACTATATCGGCATCGTGGGCAAGTACGGCCCGCAAGTGCAGGCGCTGCTGAAAAAGGCTTCTGCCTTGGAGATCTCCGCCATCTATCCCCTCCACGGACCGGTGCTGACGGAGAATTTGGGTCACTATTTGAAGCTTTACGACCTTTGGTCCTCCTATCAGCCGGAGGCAGAGGGCATCGTCATTGTCTACACCTCCGTCTACGGCAATACCAAAGCCGCTGTGGAACTGCTGGCGCAGAAGCTCACCGAAAAGGGCTGCCCCAAGGTCATCGTCCACGATCTCGCCCGCTGCGACCAGCCTCAGGCCGTTGCAGATGCCTTTAAGTACAATAAGCTCGTCCTTGCCACCACCACCTATAATGCCGATGTATTCCCCTTTATGCGGGACTATATCGTCCATCTGACCGAGCGGAACTTCCAAAACCGCACCGTAGCGATGGTGGAAAACGGCTCTTGGGCGCCCCTTGCCGCGAAAGTAATGCGAAAGATGCTGGAGGGTTGCAAGAACATTAACTATACGGAGCATAACGTCCGTATCCTCTCCGCGCTGAACGAGGAGAGCCGTGAGCAGATCGAAAAGATGGCAGACGAGCTGTGCCGGGAGTATCTTGCACGGCAGGATGCCACCGCCAACAAAAACGACCTGACCGCCCTTTTTAACATTGGCTATGGTCTGTATGTGGTCACCTCCAATGACGGCAAAAAGGACAACGGTCTGATTGTCAACACCGTCACCCAGGTCACCAATACCCCCAACCGGGTTGCTGTCACTATCAATAAAGAAAACTACTCCCACCACGTCATCAAGCAGACCGGTATGATGAACGTCAACTGCTTAGACATCACCGCCCCCTTCTCCATCTTCCAGAATTTCGGCTTCCAGAGCGGTCGCACTGCGGACAAGTTTGCCGGTGTAGAGGAACTGCGTTCTGATAACGGACTGCGCTTCCTGCCCCAGCATATCAATGCCTTTATGAGCCTGAAGGTAGAGCAGTATGTAGACCTTGGCACCCACGGTATGTTTATCTGCGCCGTCACCGAAGCGAGAGTTTTGGGTAATCAGGAGACTATGAGTTATACCTATTATCAAAACAATGTAAAGCCCAAGCCGGAAACCGACGGCAAGAAGGGCTTCGTGTGCAAGGTCTGTGGCTGGGTCTACGAGGGCGACACCCTCCCCGACGACATCGTCTGCCCCCTGTGCAAGCACGGCTACGCCGACTTTGAGCCGATCGCCTAAACTCTGTTAGTCGCCGTAGGGAATGCATTTATGCATTCCTCAGCTAATGCCGCGCCGTGATGGAACGGATAAATCCGTTCCCTACATTGATTATCGAACCTGAAAAGCACCACAGCCGAAAAAGCTGTGGTGCTTTTTAATAGTATCGTAGGGAACGGACTATTTTGGAATGCATAAATGCATTCCCTACAATTCCCTGCAAGATGGTCAAAAATGCTTGACAATCTCTCTTCCCGGGGCTATAATTGGGGAGTAAATATTCGGGCTTGTAGCGCAGTTGGGAGCGCACCACATTCGCATTGTGGGGGTCGGGAGTTCGAATCTCCTCAAGTCCACCAACAAGAAAGTCGCCCCGATGGGGCGGGTTTTTTATTGGTATGGTATTTACGCAGAGGAGATTCGAAGATCTTAAATGCAACAGTCCGGTGGACTGTTGCGCGCGACGGCTTGACGGAGCGCAACCTTGATTAACCGAATCATCCCATTGGGGTTTCCAAAGGGGTACGGCAGTAAAACACGCAAAATGCAAAACGCTTGTTGCCGTCCCCTTTGGTCGTCTGGAGAGTCCGGGAACCATACGAAAGGTTCCCGGCGGTTCTTTGCATACTTTCTCACCGGAGAGAAAGTATGCCTTTACGGTCTTAGTCCCAAGCCGCCTTCCAGCGTCAGGGTCTCGCCGCTCATATACTTGAAATCCGGCGAGGTCAGCGCTACGCAGGCTCTGCCGATCTCCTTTTCGGAGTCGCCAAAATGTCCCATTGGGGGCATATGCACATTGGCGCGGAACGCCTCAGGGTAAGCATCTGCCCAGTTTTCCAGCTGCGCTGTCCAAGCCAAAGGGCAAACCACATTGACATTGATGCCGTCCTTGCCCCACTCTGTTGCCGCCACACGGGAAAGTCCCCTGATGCCTTCCTTGGCTGCCGCGTAAGCGCCCTGTCCGAAATTGCCGAAAAGTCCTGCACCGGAAGCAAAGTTAATGACGCTGCCCTGGGTCTTTTTAAGATGTGGATAGCAAGCTTTCATATAAAGGAAAGTTGCGTACAGCCCGGAATACATCGAAAGATCAAACTGCTCCATGGTATGCTCCGCGATGGGCACGCCGGATGCAGAGGCCTGGGCGTTGTTGATCAGCACATGGATATCACCGAAGGCTTCCACTGCCTGCTCGACTACGCCTTGCACGACTTTTTCATTATCCGCGCCGGCAGAGACATCTGCCGGCACCGGCAGAACCTTTACGCCATAGAGCCGTTCCAGCTCCTCCTTGGCGTCCAATAGCTTTTGCAGATTTCGTCCGGTGAGTACTAAATTAGCGCCCTCCTTTGCGAAAGCGGTTGCAATGCCATAACCGATGGAGCCACAGCTGCCATCCTTTAATACCGCCCGGCCGCCGCCGGTGACGATTACCGTTTTTCCATTCAAATGACTCATAAGATTTCCTCCTTTATGAAATGATCTGTCCGTCAGGTGTGATTGTGATTACCTTGACCGGAATTTCTTTTTCTATACCTTGTAGCGCCGTCTTTACGGCAAACGGCAGACCGCCGCAGCATGGCACGGTCATCCGCACCACAGTGATGCTTCGAATATCGTTACTTTCAAAAATCTGCGAGAGCTTTTCCGCATAATTCACACCGTCCAGCTTCGGACAGCCTACCAAGCATATCCGTCCCGCCATAAAATCCCGGTGGAAATTCCCGTAGGCAAACGCCGTGCAGTCTGCCGCGATCAGTAAGTCTGCGCCGTTAAAATAGGGCGCGTTGGGCGGCACAAGCTTGATCTGTACCGGGAAATTCACAAGGCAGCTTGGCGCATCCGGCGCATTTTTCCGCCGTTTATTCTCCAGTACCGCCGCTTCATTATATGCAGGCGCTTCCCGCAGTTCGAAAGAGATGGCTTTTCGGGGGCATGCGGGCAAGCAGTCACCCAGACCGTCGCAATAATCCTCCCGGAGGAGCTTGGCTTTCCCCTCCACGATGCCGATGGCGCCCTCGTGGCAGGCTCTGGCGCAAAGACCGCAGCCATCGCACTTTTCTTCGTCGATCACAATGATCTTCCGGATCATACCGCCTCCCTCCTCTTTTTCTTCTCCTCCGCCTGCTTTTTCTGCTGGGCGGCAATTTCCATCATCTTTTCGTACATCTCTTCGCCAACGCACTTTTTGGCATAAGCGCACCACTGCACACAGCTTAAGGTATCGTTGTAGGCAATAAAGCCGCAGTTCTCACAAGCCACTTGGGTATCTATGGAAAACAGCTCGATAACGCTGCCGCACTGGGGACAAATTTTTTCGTGAATGGTGGGGGTTCTGGGTTTTCCCTGACAACCTTCTGCGATCATAACGATCCCTCCTTTTTTTCTTCATTATATAAAAAAAGTCCCCTGATGGACGTTGCAAATGTCACACCAAGGGGATATTTTATAAAATTCGGAAGCAATTTTTATCGTAGTCGATGATACCCTCTTCCTGCATTTTCGCAAGCTCTCGGGTCAGGGCGCTGCGGTCTACGCAGAGGTATTCTGCCAGCTCCAGCCGTCCCATAGGAAGCTCTACGTAGCGGCTTTGCTGATTTTGTGCCTGCAGGGATAAGTAGGTCAATACCTTCTCCCGGATGGTGCGCTTGGAGACCACCTCCACCTTTCGCATCAGCTCCCGGTTTTTGGCCGCGATGACCCGAACCATATTGTCGGTGAGCTTATGGTGGCAGGTGCAGGCGTTTTGGCAGTTATGCATTACCTTATCAAAAGAAAGAAACAGGACGCTTGCATCCTCGTAGGCATAAAAGCCTACGCTTGACAGCTTATCCTCACCGCAGGCAAAGCTCTCGCCAAACACATCATCCTTTTTCGCCCGGACAAGGAGTGTCCGATTGCCCCAAATGTCCTCCTTCACCATATCCACTGAGCCGGAAAGCACCACACCAAAATGGCGGATATAAGAGCCCTCCATAGCCACCGGCTCACCCTTTTGGTAGCTGCCTAAGTAATAGCCAAAGCAGGAGAGCATCGTGACTCGCTCCTCCGACGTAATGCCATCAAAGAGGGAAGACTGTACCGTATCCATAAAATGCGCCATTATTTACCACCTCTATAGAGATCATAGCACAATTGTGTTGCATTTGCAACCTTTCAAGCACAGCAAACGGAAATTTTCTCTCTTGTTTTTTGTATGTTTTTGCGAATTTTTCCCGCAAAAAACACGGGAATATCCTTGCTTTTTCGGTGCATTTGTGATAGTGTTATACTATAATTCACTCTTAAAGGAGATGCGGTATGAAAAAGCTACTTACCCTTCTGCTCTCTGTCATAATTGTGCTGTCGCTGGTCGGCTGTAACCCAAATCCCGACGCCCCGACCCCCACCCAGCCCGCAATTACACACACCTATAACGACTTTACCCCGGCAGATAAAGCGCTGCTGACAGAGTACTTAGGTACAACGATTCCCTTCCTGCCCAACGACCATTATACCCTTGAAGGGTATTACACGCCGACTGGCTACGAGGAAGGCTTCCATCTGCGCACCACCGGAAACACACAAGAGGAATTTGAAGCTTATAAGGCAAGTCTACATGGCTTCATCCCTGTATCCTCCTCTACCACTGATGCAGGTATCACTTGGTTCTGCTATGTTAAGAGCGATCTGATTATGGATCTTGCCTATTACGCGCAGGACGGCAATTCCGTAATCAGCGTTTGCGTTCGTACAAACAGCAGTATCAGCCCCACCGAGCCCAAGCCCGATGACAGCAACCACATCTACAAGGATTGGAGCGCGGACGATAAGGCGCTTTTTAATCAGTACATAGGCGCGCTGATTCCTTTCCTGCCCAATGATGAATACTGCATTGAAGGCTATTATGATAAAACCGACTACGAAAACGGCATTTGCTTCTATACCGTCGGCAGTACCGCGGCAGAATTTACCGCTTATCTTTCCAAATTCGCTTCCTACACCCCCGATGGCACATACACCGACGAGGACGGAATCCTTTGGTACGACTTCCTCAAAAACGACGTGGTCGTCCGCCTTGCCTATTATGAGGTAGACGGTGTAGGCGGTGTAGATGTCTATGTCTACTCCTCCCTCAGCAAGGAACCCGAAACCACCGAACCCAGCACCCAGCCCGGTGGAAACACAAATGAAGATGTTATCACCAACGACGGAAAGGGGCTCCCCACCGGCACAAACGGTATTTACAATGTGAATTTTAACGACGCTACCCTTGTTAAGGATGTCCACGATCAGGGTTACTATCTGGACGGCTGCCCCACCATCGGCGCGCCCGCCGTACTGGTTGTTCCTGTGGGCTTCAGCGATGGCGCGAAACTCACCACCTCCCACATCGACAAGCTGGAGCTTGCCTTCGGTGAAAACGGCAACGAATACTATTCCGTTGATAACTTTTACCGCATTGCAAGCTACGGGCAGATGGATCTGGATGTGACCGTGTGGGATTCCTGGTACACTCCGAAAAAGAACAGCGCCTACTATGAAGGGCTTAAAGACAGCGAAGGCTATGCCATCGGCGATCAGGTCTTGCTGGACGAAATTTTGCAGCACCTCTCTCAAACAATGGATCTGTCCAGATTTGACTCTGACGGCAACAATGTCATTGATGCTGTTGTGATGATCAACAATTTAGAGATCGGCGAGGACGATTTCCACTGGGCATACCGGTACTGGAACACCTACGCAGACGATGATGGCTACTATTATGAGTACGACGGTGTCAGCGCCAACGACTATGTGTGGGCATCCTACTACTTCCTGCAGGAGGACGAAAACGGCGACTACAGCAACGCCAATGTTTTCAATACCTACACCTACATCCACGAGTTTGGCCATGTCCTCGGCGCAGATGACTATTACGACACCTCCGAGGCAGAAAACCATCCTATGGACGGTCACGATGTGATGGACTATATGCTGGGTGACCACAGCGCCTATACCAAGTTTAACCTTGGCTGGGTCACTTCCTCCCGGCTTGTGGTCACAAACAGCAGTGTATCTCTGACCCTTGAGGACTTCTCCAAAAACGGTGACACCGTTATCCTCGCCAACAACTGGGATCCTGCCCTGGGTGCTTATCAGGAGTATTACATCGTTGTCTACTATACCAACAACGGCCTTAACGCCGGACAGTACGGCTACTTCGACCGCAACGGCATTGTGGTCTACCACGTCAACGCCTCCCTCTTTAGAGACGACTATGAGGGCGAGATCTACTACGATGTGTATAACAACAACACCGACATTTCTGACACAGAGTACGGCACAGAGGATAACCTTTTGGAATTTGTCACCGCTTTAGACGGTGATTACATCTTCGATGAAGGCGACACCCTTCCCCTCACCTATGACGACAGTGGCAATGCTTTGGGTTATACTTTCACCGTTATGTCCATCGGCGACACCGCCACGGTCACTTTCACAAAGCGATAAAGCGCAAGCGGACGAGAAACCCTCTCGTCCGCTTGTTTTTTTCGTTGTCATTGCGAGGACGGCTCCGCCGCCCGTGGCAATCTCCAGCGCCGCACCATCAGTCACCACCGTAGGGGTCGATGCCCACATCGACCCGCCAAAACCTTCCCCGGAGGGGAAGGTAGCAAAAATCTCTGATTTTAGACGGATGCGGGGTATAAACGCAGAATCCATATACGCTATAAAAGAGAGGACACCTTTGATGTCCTCTCTTTTTCATCCCTTTTCAACCTCTTCCAATGCCGCACGAACAGCGGCAATTACAAAACCGGAAAAGGTACAATCTTTTCCGCGAATCGCCTTCTCAACCCTCTGCACAACATCCGAAGGAAAACGGATGGTTTTATTGACAGTGGGCGGTGTTTCCGGAATTTTAAATTTAGCCATAAGCAGCACCTCGCATTGCATTTGTATTGCTTATAGTGTACTCCCATTTTTCTTCCATTTATGCATTGCATTTGCAATGCATAAATGTTATACTTACAGCGAGGTGGTTACAAATGAATTTATACGCAGAAATCCTTGCTTATTACTTGTCTCAGGAAAATGCACATATTGTTTTTCCCAATTTACAACTTAACGCAAAGGAAATTGTAGAGCTACAATGCTATCAAGCATTACATAAAATCAAGGACATTCTTAACGACGATACATTAAATGACAGCGAATGTTTCCTAAAAATCGAGGAGATTATCTGTACATTTGAAGAATTGGGAAGCGATGGCGGCAACCGGCACGACTTTGGGTAATTGAAAGCAGAAACCGTGCTTGCCCTTAGCGGTACGCCGGAAGGGCCGCGAGCCTGAGCGCTGCCGGTTGCAAATGAGGCGAGGGCGCAGCGTGTGCCGGGGTCGGCGAGGGTCGTGCCAAGCTTCGCTTGGCGGTACGCCGGAAGGTACTCGTTTGCATTTTCTTTCGCAACCGCGAAAGAAAATTAAGGTTCCGCTGCGTCCAGCCGCAGTGGGCAACGCTCATCCGCGTTGCATTTAACATCTTCGAGTCCCTTCGGCTACAAAAATAAAGGGGAGGCCTTTGCCTCCCCTTTATTTTTGGTACACCAGCACATTCTATAATCGAACCGTTTACCTCTTTCAGGCTTACAGTTTTAGTTGCTTCCTTATAATTGAACGTTATGACCAATTTGTCATCGTAGAGATATACGGCGTTTACAAAAATGTCAATCAGTCTTTGTTTGTGTTCCTTCGTTTCTAAACGCATGGTCTGAATTTGCTTCAACCATAATACCAAGCCCTCTTTCGTGATAGTGGGCTTCTTCATCTCTTCCTTGATGAGCTTCAAATTTATCTCATCTCTTGTCTGCTCCAATTCGAGCATTCTCTGTTTCGTTGTTGAAGTAATTATTCCTTCTTCGATTGCTTTGAGTAGATTGTTCAGTGCGGTTTCCGTTTCGCTAAGCCGTTGTTTCAGAAGCTGTATGACGGGATTCTCTTTCTGAAAGTTTCGGAATACAATACCGGCGATATCCTCGATCACGTTGTCCTTCATCATCATTTCGCGGGTGTACTTGATAACGATGTCTTCGATCCAGTCCTTTTTGACCGCCTTTTTGTCGCAGGTGTGCTTGTACTTGGCAGTGTTGCACTTGTAGTATCGATGCACTGTTCCGTTTCGCCCCGTGCCGCTTTCACCGGCCATATAAGCACCACATTTGCCGCAGAACAGCTTGGTGGTCAGCAAATAATCATCCTTGGCCTTGTGCCTTGCAGCAGCCTTTGTGTTCTTCTTTAGTCGCTCCTGAACTTTGTTAAACAAGTCCGTTGGGACGATTTGCGGGATTCCGTTTTCACAGACTACATCACCAAAGCGATATTCTCCTATGTACCGGCGATTCTTCAACAGGTTCGTTATAATGTTGATCGTTAGTTTACTTCCTTTAGAAGTAGTAACACCTTTCGCGTTCAGCAGTGTAACAATTTCCTTTATCGTTTTGCCGTTGCTGTACAATTTGAATGCTTCTAAAACCCACGGCGCTTTAACCGGATCAATCTCATAATACTGATCTTTATTGACAGTGTATCCTATGGGAACTGTACCACCGTTAAACTTGCACTTGAGAGCATTCTCCGTCATACCTCTGCTGACCTTTTCTGCCAGTTCTGCGGAGAAGTACTCTGCCATACCTTCAAGCACCGATTCAAGCAAGATGCCCTCAGAATTGTTTGAGATATTCTCCGTAGCAGATATGACCCGGACATTGTTCTTTTTTAGTATTGCTTTGTAGTTGGCTGAGTCATATCGGTTTCGTGCAAACCGATCTAATTTCCAAACAATGACCACATCAAATTTTCGTTTCACGCTGTCCTTAATCATTTTCTGGAACTGTGGTCGGTTATCCGTCTTGGCCGATAACGCCCGGTCAATGTAGGTATCCAGTATGGTAATTCCTTGTCGTTCTGCAAATGCCATACATTCCCGGAGCTGACCGTCAATACTCTCATCCCGCTGGCTTTCCGAAGAATACCGTGCGTAGATGACTCCAATCATTCGTTCTTCACCTCCTGAAGAACCTGAGCGATGGTCTTCTTCAGCCGGTCATTGAACGCTGTACCGGGAGTAAAGCACATAGCCATAAGTGCTTCCAGACCGCCATCCTTTGCAAGTGCAGATTTGAGTGCCGGGTATTTCTGCATTCCCTGCGGATTGTCCGTTCTTCCGAAGATGTAGTCAAGGGACACATCGAAGAAATCTGCATACCACAGAAGTTTCTGCAGCGGTGGCTCGGCAAGTCCCGTTTCGTACCGACCGATAGATGCCTGGGTGGTTTCGCACAAGTCAGCTAATTGCTTTTGCGAATAACGGGCGTTCACTCTAAGTTCTTTCATCCGTTCTCCTACAATATTCATATCTTAACTCACCTCCATATGAACTGTATATATATTATAACACTTTTACAGTTTTAAGTCAATATTATATATGTTTATTATTAAAACGTTTTACGAATATAACGCAAAAATTTTCAACTGATTTTGCTGACGAAAATTGATCAGGCAGTGCCGACAGCGACATCGGCACTGCCTATTTTCTGTCATTCCTTATTTTCGTCAGAATGTTCCTTCATAAACTTCTCAAACTCGGCTTTGCCTTCTTCGGTTTCCAACAGTTTTTCAATCTGTTCAATAAACACAGCGGCAAGAGAGTTGAGAGCGTCTTCAGGAATATCTGACTTAAAAATGATTTTCGGAGTGTTCATAGACAACACCTCCTTCTTAGGGATTACCTCCAATCCGCCGGAGGCAGGCTGTAAAGTTTTTTCATTTGAATTCCTCCTTCGCAACTATAAAATCAGTGTTTAACTGCAGCTTTCAATCTTATTGTTTTTTCTGTCTGCCTGGCAGATAGACAGGGGTGACAGTGTCTCTGTTGTGGCCTAAAACCATACTGGTCATCTTCATGGGATTATCGCGCCCTTCGGCTTTGTACTTTTCGTACTGCAGTTGCGCTCTTGCATAGCGTAATCCATGCCAGGTAATATTCCTGCTTCTCGGTTTCTTGCCGTCACGAATTTCATCCTCACGGTTTGGCGTTGCAAACTTGTGGCGATTGGTGTACATCCAATTTTCGAGAGAGTCGATCTGTCTTTCCACACCGCCTTTGCCCCGGGGACTGATGATGTAGTCATGGGGCTGCAGGTTGTTCTTTTTCGCGTAGTCGTAGAAATATTGCAACACCTTTTTCTGGATCTCAAACTCCACGGGATACGTTCTGACCTGACCGCCCTTGCCTTTGATCGTCAATCCGTCATATGTGAGCGCCTTTTCAATATCTTCTCTTCTAACTCTACAGACTTCTTCGATTCTCAACGCAAAAGCGAAGCTAATATAAATGGCGTGACAGGCATCCATACGACCCATGCCGGTAGCTACCTTTATGCCGCCTTTTACTTCGTCCAGTGTCCAAGCTCTGTCATATGCGCCGACCTTTCGCTTTTCCAGATCCAATTCCTTGTTGTCCGGCAATTTCTTCTTGCCGCCGGCTTTTTCGTGATAGAACCGTATGCCCGACAGTCTTGACTTGATCGTAGTGGGAGCCAATCCTTGTTCTTTCATATACGCCACGTATGCCCGAATGTGCTTACCTTCAATATTGCTGATTTTCTGACCGTGATATTCCCGCCAGT
>JAZSDE010000115.1:0-6405 GCA_045531015.1 Faecousia sp. | reverse complement strand
ACAGACCCGCTCTGTAACTATACCTACAATTTTTCTCGGAGCGCCGTCAACGACGCTCTACTTGTCATACCGTTTTGCGGTAGCAACTTTTTTCTGCATCATCCTGAAATTTCGGGTTGACTTTTAATAGTTAGTCTTTTGAATTAGTAGGTGCCATCGTTTTCGAGCCCTTTTGCAATCTTTACGATTCGGGAGGTGCCTAGACGGTCTGCGCCCAAGCGGATAAATTCCTCTGCATCTTCGATAGAGGAAATGCCGCCGGCGGCCTTGATCTTTACGTGGGGGGCAACGTGTTTTGCAAAGAGCTCCACGTCGTGGAAGGTTGCGCCTGCCTTGGAAAAGCCGGTGGAGGTCTTAATATAGTCTGCACCGGAGTCGGAAACGCATTTGCAAAGTGCAATTTTTTCTTCGTCAGTCAGCAGGCAGGTCTCAATGATGACCTTTAGGATCTTACCGTCGCAGGCTTCTTTGATGGCGGCGATTTCTTCGGTGATTTCTGCCCACTTGCCGTCCTTTGCCCAGCCGATGTTAATAACCATATCCACCTCATCTGCGCCGTTTGCCACCGCATCGGATGCCATAAAGCATTTTGCGGCTGTGGTGGCGTAGCCGTTGGGGAAGCCGATGACGGTGCAAATAGCCAATTTATCACCCACATAATCCTTGGCCTGCTTTACGTAAGCGGCGGGAATGCAGACAGAAGCGGTGCTATACTTGATGCCGTCGTCGCAAATTGCCTGAATGTCTGCCCAAGTGGCGGTCTGACCAAGCAGGGTGTGGTCGCATTTTCTGAGGATATCGGAAAGTTCCATAATGAAAACTCCTTTCAGTTTTTCTCCATTATAACAGAAATGCAGAAAATATGCAACTGGGGGGATAGAAAGATATGTAGCAATGTGTTAAAGACCTTCGATGTAAGGGTACCTTGGGCTCCCTCTGACGAGGGAGCTGGCATATTGCCGATATTAGGCAATATGCCTGAGGGAGAGAAAGGCTTAAGATTGCAGGTGTATCACGGCATTTCCTGAACTTTTAAGTGTTCTCTCCCCCAGTCGCGCTGTTCGCGCGACAGCCCCCTCGTCAGAGGGGGCCGAGTGTAATCGTACTTCTTGGCAGTCTCACGGGCGCAGATTTTGCTTGCATTTTTTGGGGAATTTACTATAATGATAGCATAAAGTGTAGAAAAAGAGGTGAAACTATGGGCGGAAATCCCTCATCCTACAAAGGCTGTCTTTTAGGCCTTGCGGTGGGCGATGCCATGGGCTATACCATTAACGACCGGACTTGGCGGCAGATATGTGAGGACTACGGCCCCAATGGCCTGCTGGGCTATGATCTTGTCAATGGCTTTGCGGAAATTACTTCCTATACCCATATGGCGGCCTATGTCTGTAATGGCCTGTTGGTAGGCATTACCAAGGGCAGAACGGATTTTGCTCTGGAATATATCCGCCTGGGCCTGCGGGAATGGACCCGGAGTCAGCTGTTTCACCGGGACCCGGAGCCCTCTCAGTGTTGGATCTCCCGGGTAAGCAATATGCGGCGGGGTAACTGTCAGGACATTCGTATGCTGGATAATCTGCGGCAGGATATTTTCGGAACCATGGCAGAGCGGACGAAGTACTCCCTTGTGCCAAGTGCCTTGACGGTGCCGGTGGCAGTAGGTATGTTCTTTGACGAGCGGTGGCTCACCCCCCGTGGCGTAGGTGCGCTTGGCGCGGCGTCGGTGGCACTGACCCACGGCGCGGCAGAGACCTTCCTTTGCGGTGCGTTGGTGGCCTATATGACGGCGGGTATTTTGCAGGACAGTGAAACACCTCTGCGCGAACAGTTTTTATTCGCTGCTGCGGCGGTTTCCGAGCAGTTTGGGGGCACGTACGCCTGCACGGAAACGGTGGTTGACGGTGTGCGCCGTGCCATTTCTATGGCAAAAGAGGGCATCCATCCCCGGGAGGGGATGGAGGTACTCCGCTGCCATACCGCACCGGAATGTGTGGCGGGCGCAGTCTTTGCCTGCCTGAGCAGTCCCGAGGACTTTGATGGGGCGATCATTACGGCAGTCAACCATTCCGGACAGAGCGCAGCGGTTGGCGCGCTTACCGGCGCGCTGATGGGCGCAAAATTGGGCGAGGAGGCACTCCCGGAGTTTTATTTGGAGTGTCTCTCCCAGAGGGCAACATTATCGGCACTGGCGGAGGATATGGCAAAGGGCAGTGTGATCCGGGGTCTTTTCGATGACGACTGGGATCAAAAATACACCCACGGTATGCCAATTTGACGAAAAAACGAGGATTTTAGGGAGAAAAATGAAAATATTTCCCCTTTTCTTTAAAAATAATCCTTGCAATATAGAAAATAAGGTGCTATAATACCACTGTAAGATTTGACATTTTGGGAGAGAGGGGCGCGCCCCTCTCTCTTTTCACTGAAAGAGGGGATTTTTTGAAGATCACAGAATTAGTGGCTTCCTTTGCCGAGCCTATCGTCCAGGAAAAGGGTTGCAGCCTTTGGGATGTGGAGTATGTCCGGGAAGGTTCTGAGCGCTTTTTGCGGCTGTATATCGACAAGGAGGGTGGAGTAGACATCACCGACTGCGAAAATGTCCACCGTGCCGTTGACCCTGTCCTGGATGAAAAAGACCCTATAAAGGAAAGCTATCACTTTGAAGTCTGCTCTGCAGGCTTGGAGCGTGTGCTGAAACGGCCCGGGGATTTTACCCGGTTTATGGACAGCGCGGTGCTTGTAAAGCTCTACCGCCCCCGCAACGGCCTGAAGGAAATTCCCGGCGTACTTCGCGGCTATGAGGACGGAAAAGTCACCGTTGAAGCGGGAAAAGAGACCATCACCTTTGAAAGATCGGAGATCGCCCTTGTGCGGCTCCGTGTGGAGTTTTAAAATCATAAACATAATGAGCCTCAAACTATAAGAGGCGAAGGAGGATAAAAATGGCAAGAAATACAAAAGCCAAGAAGCAGGCCACGCCTAAGGCGGAGATCGGTGCAGAGATATTTGCTTCCCTGCGGGACTTGGAAAAGCTCAAGGGCATCCCGGTAGACTATATGGTCGACCGCCTGAAGCAAGCACTGACCAATGCATACCGGAAGGACAGCGAAGAAAACCGTGACATCCCCACAGAGAATATCCGGGTGGAATTGAACGAACAGGGTCTCTCCATGGAACTGCTGAAAACTGCCGTGGAGGAAGTGGAGGATCCGGATACCCAGATCCATATCGATGCCGCGCGGAATGTGAACCCCGGCGCAATGGTGGGCGATATGATCGTGCTTCCCATCGACATTCAGCGCTTCAGCCGTATCGCTGCCCAGACCGCCAAGCAGGTTGTCATTCAGGGCATCCGTGAGGCAGAGCGGGGCACCATCTATGAAAGCTATTCCTCTAAGTCTCAGGAGCTGCTGACCGGTACGGTTTCCCGTCTGGATCCCTCCGGTGACGTATTTATCCGGGTGGGCACCGGCAACGAGCAGTCCGATGCGGTGCTTCGTGCCAGCGAGCAGATTCCCGGCGAAAAGTACAAGGAAGGCCAAATGATCCGGGTTTATGTACTGGAAGTCCGTCAGGCAGCCCGCGGTCCTATAATCCAGGTCTCCCGCACCCACCCCAATGTGGTGCGCCGGCTCTTTGAGCTGGAAACTCCTGAAATCGCTGACGGTCAGGTGGAGATCCGCAACATTGCCCGTGAGGCCGGCAGCCGCAGCAAGATCGCTGTCCGCGCCACGATGGAAAATGTGGACCCTGTTGGCGCTTGCGTCGGCCCCAGAGGCGGCCGTGTGGGTGCCGTTGTGGAAGAACTGTGCGGCGAGAAGATCGACATCGTTGTTTGGAACGAAGATCCCTGTGAGTATGTCCGTGCTGCTCTGAGCCCTGCTGATGTACTGAGCGTTACCTTGGTGCCCGGTCAGAAGGCCTGCCGCGTCATCGTACCCGATGATCAGCTGAGCCTTGCCATCGGCAAGGAGGGTCAGAACGCCCGTTTGGCAGCTCGCCTGACCAGCTACAAGATCGATATTAAGCCTGCCTCTGCGGCAGAGGAATAAAACCGGAATTTAGAAAAAGGCGGTGATCCGATGCAGAAGAAGATTCCCCAGCGGCAGTGTATGGGCTGCCGGGAACGGAAAGCAAAAAAAGAGATGATCCGTGTGGTCCGGGGAACGGATGGCACGGTCAGCCTGGATTTTGGAGGAAAAATGAACGGTCGCGGCGCGTACATCTGCCCCGATCCGGAATGTCTCAAAAAAGCCCAAAAGGCCAAGAGCTTGGAGCGGGCGCTGGAAGTGCCTATCCCGGAGGAAGTGTATGCCCGCTTGCATAAGGAAATGGAGGGAAACTCTGTTGGATAGAGCCCTTAATTACCTTGCCCTCGGCAAGAAAGCCCGTCTTGTGGAGTTGGGAGAGGAGCCGGTAGGCGCAGTCGCCCGGGCAAATCACGCCCGTCTTGTGGTGGTGGCCTCCGATGCCTCCGACCATACCTGGCGCAGAGCCAAGAGCTTTGTGGCCGGTACCGATCAGCAGTGCGTCCGCGGGCCTTATAATAAAGCAGAGATGGGCATAGCTGTGGGCAGGACGGAGTTAGCGCTGGCTGCCTTTACCGATGCGGCAATGGCGCTGGCATTCCTTAAGGCACTGCCTGCATCCGAGACCTTTAGCGGCGCGCTTGAAAGCTTAGAAAAGCGCAGCCAGCGGCTGCAGCAGCGGAAAGAGGAAGCCAAAGCGGCTCAGCGCAATAAGCGTTTCGGCAAGAACCGTTCCCCGAAGAAGTGATTATGGAGGTGCGTATTATATATGAGTTTAGTGAAGTATCGACTGAAGGATGTGGCAACAGATTTTGATCTGCCTGTAAAGGAAGTTACGGATGTGGTTGCCAAGTTTTATGAAAAGCCCAAGTCCAATACCAGAGTGCTCACCGAAGAAGAGCTGAATGTGGTATTTGACTATATTACAAAGACCCACCAGATCGAATCCTTGGAGCAGGTCTTTGCGGTACAGCCTAAGAAAGAGGAAAAGCCGGCCCAAAAGCCTGTAGAAAAGGTCGCCGAAAAGCCTGCTTCGCAGGAAAAGAAGCCTTCTGCTCCCGCCCCCAAGGCTGAGCAGAAGCCTGCACAGAATGCAGCCCCCGCAAAGCCGCAAAAGCCCGCTGAGCCGGAAAGACGCCGGGAACGCCGGGTGGTGGATACCTCTGCGGTGCAGGTGAACACCAATCGTTTTGATGATGTGGATAACCTGGTCTCCGAGCGGGTACAGAATTTCCAGGGTGGCAAGCAGAAGTTCGGCAAGAAGGGACAGCAGCAGAATAAGAAAGATAACAAGTTTAAGGGCAACAAGTCCAAGAATGAGGAGCAGGAGAAGCTCCGCAGACTGCAGATGGAGGTTGCCCGCAAGGCACCCGTTACCGTAAAAATTCCCGATGAGATTACTGTCGGTGAGCTGGCTTCCCGGATGAAGAAGACTGCCGGCGAAGTCATTAAGTGTTTGATGAAGAACGGTGTGATGGCCGGCATCAATCAGACTATCGACTTTGATACCGCGGAATTTGTGGCCGTGGAAATGGGCTGCAAGGTAGAAAAAGAGATCACCGTCACCATCGAAGAAAAAATCATTGACGACCACGTGGACTCTGCCGACGAGTTGGAGACCCGCGCACCTGTCGTCGTGGTTATGGGTCACGTTGACCACGGTAAGACCTCTACCTTGGATGCCATCCGTAAGACCTCTGTCACTGCAGGTGAGGCTGGCGGCATTACCCAGCACATCGGTGCTTATACCGTAGAGGCAAATGGCCAGATGATCACGTTTTTGGATACCCCCGGCCACGCCGCTTTTACCTCTATGCGTGCCCGTGGTGCCAAAAGCACTGATATCGCCATTCTGGTCGTGGCGGCTGACGATGGCATTATGCCCCAGACCGTTGAGTCTATCAACCACGCAAAGGCAGCAGAAGTGCCCATCATCGTTGCTATCAACAAGATGGATAAGCCTACCGCTAATCCCGATAAAATCAAGGAACAGCTGACCAAGTATGACCTCATCTGCGAGGAGTGGGGCGGCGATACCATCATCGTGCCTATCTCTGCAAAGACCGGTCAGGGTTTGGATGAGCTGCTGGAAATGGTACTGCTGACTGCCGAGGTGCAGGAACTGAAGGCCAACCCCAACCGCCGCGCCAAGGGTACAGTCATCGAAGCCCGGCTGGATAAGACCCGTGGCCCTATTGCTACCCTCTTGGTACAAAATGGCACCCTCAATCAGGGTGATATTATCATTGCCGGTACTGCCGTTGGCCGTGTCCGTGTGATGACCAACGATAAGGGTCGCACCGTAAAGACTGCCGGTCCTTCCGTGCCTGTGGAGATCACCGGTCTTGCAGACGTGCCCGCCCCCGGTGACGAG
>JAZSDE010000089.1:0-27582 GCA_045531015.1 Faecousia sp. | reverse complement strand
AAACGGTCAAGAGCTTGACCGGCGGTAAAGAAGTGAACCAGAAAACTTATGTGGAGCACATTGTTCTGACTATCGAGAATGTGGATAACCATTAGAAAACAGCGTCTTTCCAGGGGAAAGGCGCTGCTTTTCAAAGTTATGGTTTACAGATAGATGTGGCTTGTGTTATGATAGAAAAGATAATAGAAAACTGAGGTTTTGATTTATGGATTATATCGTTTTGGATATGGAGTGGAATCAGCCATGGCCTGGCTCCCCCTCTGCCAAAAAAGTGTTGCCCGTCCAGATACGGGGCGAGATCATACAGATCGGCGCAGTGCGTTTGACCGAGGATCAGACGGTTGCGGACGAGTTTCAGGTTTTAATTCGCCCGAAATATTACCGGCGACTAAACCGCCGAATTAGTAAGCTCACCGGCATTAAGGAGTCCCAGCTGAACGAAGAGGGGGTAGCCTTCCCGGAGGCGATGGAACGGTTTCAGGCTTGGTGCGGAGGTGACATCATTTTCCTCACTTGGGGCTTTGACGATATTACAATGCTGCGGGAGAATCTGCGGCTTTTCGGCATGGACGAAAACTGGGTAAGCCGTTGGTACAACGCCCAGATGATCTTCAACGCCCAAACCGATGGCAGCACCGCCCAAAAGGCGCTGAAAACCGCAATGGAGATCTTTGAAATCCCCTCCACCCGGCCTGCCCATGATGCGCTGGGTGATGCCTATCATACAGCGCTTATCTGCGCAAAGTTAGACCTGCAAAAGGGCACGCAGGAGTACGGTGTGGCGCTGCAAAGCCACGTTAACGGTTTCCATGGCGCGGAGCTTCCTGGCTGCATCAGCCGAAAGGTATTTTACGATTATGCGGACAAGCGGGCGGCACTGTCAGCCCAAGCGGGTACGGAAAACAAGTGTCCCACCTGCGGGCGGCAGATGCTGGGCTCCCGTTGGTTTGCCCAGCCGGGACGGCGGTATATGGATCTTGCCACCTGCCCGGAACACGGCAAGTTTTTGGTTCGTGTCCGCCTGTCTGACCAACCGGACGGGACGGTCCGGGTCAGCCGGCTGACTTACGAAGCCACCTCCGAAGCGGCTGCAGTCTACGCCCGTCGGGCAGAAAAAGCAGATCCGGAGGAGCGCAGCGGCACAAGACGCCGCCACCGCCGCAGCAGATTACCGGAAAAATAAAAAAGGCACCGCTGCAAAGCCCTGCAGCGGTGATTTTTCGTCTGCAACGTCTTTTTTCCCTTGACAAACAAGTACTGCCGTGCTAAAATAGCGGAGCAATTGTATATCTTCATCGATTCGGAGTGATACCCAAGAGGCCGAAGGGGCTCCCCTGCTAAGGGAGTAGGCGGTCTAAAGCCGCGCGAGGGATCAAATCCCTCTCACTCCGCCAAAAAAGACCACCCATCGGGTGGTCTTTTTATTGGCATTAGTATTTATGTGAGAGGGATTTGAAAGGCCGGCCTTGCCGCAGGCAAGGTAACCAAGTGTCCGGTGGACATTTGGTTAGGCCGTGGGAAAATCCTATGATTGACGGATGCATCCGGCAGGATGTGGACGGCAATCATACTTGCAGGATGAATACATCTTGCGGTAAGAAGTGACCACCCTATGGGTGGTCTTTTTGCTGGCTTTGGCATTTATGTGAGAGGGATTTGAAGATGTAAAATGCAATATGCCGGTGGCATATTGCTGCCACCAGTGCAAACACTGGTGGCTACTTTAATTTTCGCCTTGGGCGAAAATGCAAACAAATCCCTCTCACTCCGCCAAAAGGAAATAAAACGAACTTTGAGAAATCGGAGCGTTTTGTTTTTTATTACGGAGTTTTTCGGCATCACAATTCACCTAAAATAGTAAATATAGCCCGTAGCTTCTATATAAGGAGTTACGGGCTTTTTTTATTTGTTTTTCACTACAAATGGAAATCCACTCTTTCAAGATAATAAGCTTTACTTTGTACCATTCCAAGTAAATTTTTTCTTACAGTAACGCGATAATAAAGAGTGACAGTTTTAAGTTCCCGGTAATCTTCGGAAACATTGTATCTATTGAATTGAACAAACCAATCTTCCCCTTCAATAGTAAACCGTGCATTTGTTCTGCTGTTCTCGTAATTATCCCATTCCGATAAATGCAGGCGACCTCTTCTTTGCCAAATGTCAGGATTGCTTTCCTCGTAATAATTCAGATTCCACGCGGAATAACCATCCCATTCAATTTGAGCATAATCGGTTACATATTCTGTTGTATTAATTTCAATAACCGATAATACTCCAACAATACAAAGAATTAAAATTCCAATAATAGCGACAACTGTTACAAGCCTTTGCTTCTTGACTATATTATCTTCAAGCGTCTTCGAATGCTCGTCGATAAGCTCTTCCCTCTGTACTAATTCATCAACGGATATTTCAAAATAATCCGCGATTTTCTGTAAAAACTCATTTGTAGGATATGCTTTTCCTGTTTCATATTTTGCTATCATAGAACGCGAAATAAATAACTCTAAAGCGAGTTCTTCTTGAGTTAATCCGCGTGCTTTTCGTAGGCTGCTTAATTTATCTGCTAACATCATAGTTACCTCACTTCACCAATTCACTTTCAATCATTATAGTATAAAACCCGCTAAAATCAATAAAAACAATGTTCTTTATGCTAAGGAACAATGTTCTTTAGGTAAAACATATAGATATAAGCGAAAAATGTCCTGCTAAGTTCAAACGTTCTCGCTTCTTCTCCGCCAACAAAAAGGCCACCCAACGGGTGGACTTTTTGCCGCCTTTGCGCGGCCTATGAACGCAAAGCCTTCCTCGACGGTCTGCAATATGGCGCACATTTGATAACAGAACTAAATGGATAAAGTAAGATCAGCACTGCCCGTAATATGCAGTGCTGATTCGTTTAGTCAAATACATACATTCCAAACAAGCCAAGAAGGCCTTCGCCACAGTCATATTCCATACCGCAGGCGTCCGTCAACTTTTTGACAAAAATGCAATAAGCGGACATACAGGAGTATTTTAGATCGGGGAATTTGCAAGGTAGTCCCTGCGTTTGGGCGCAGGGGGTGCAGAGAGCACAGCCACTGGCACCTACGATGAGACCGTCGTGACCTGCTTCACGCAACTTCTTTACTACACGGAGTTCGGCTGCATTATGACTCTTCTTTGCGTGTTTGATAGCCGGAACATCGGAATAATCGGCAACCTCCCAAATGGTCTGCAAAACAAGCGCTTTCTTGTGCGCCAGAATCCGCTGCTTCATTTCCTCCGGGCTGCCGCAATCTGGTGGGCATGAGTAATTTGCGCCATACTGACCACAGAGGTTTTCCTCGCAATACGGACGGAAGGACGGGTCAAATACGATCTGCGCGGTATCCACGATTTCTGCCGCAGCAAAGCCTTCTTCGATCGCTAATTGGATCATTTTTGCATCTGTCATAAAACCACCTCGAGGTCAATATACTTCTTTATAGGCTGCTTGTCAAGAAATGTAGTTGGGTTTGTTCTTTCCGATTGACTTTTGCAGTACAATCGTGTATCATATTTAGGTAAGTAAATATTCCGTTTAAGTGCCTGTGGACGCGGTAATAGCCCCACAGGAGAATAGAGAACCGGGTGCGAATCCCGGACGGTACCGCCACTGTATGCGTGGAGGCGATCACATTTGACGAAAGTCGGTCATTGGGGCAACCTGAGAAGGCTGTGTGATTGCTTACGAGGCGCGAGTCAGGAGAACTGCTTAAATGAGGTAAAACACACGGGTCTGCAAGTACGGATTCTGTGCTTTTTTGTTGTGGAAAAACGGCCGCAGCACGCCTATTGATCGGGTGTGCTGCGGTTTTTTCTATGGCAGGCTTTATGTAAATAACCCCCTTTTTACATAGAGCCGCCATACTCCACCGCCAACTGAATATTACTTTATGATATGGCAAGGTAATCCGGTCAAATTCCGGAACAACCGTCCATTGCTGTGTTAGGGGAAGCCCTTAAGTCAGAGAACCTGCCATATCATTCGGGTATCACGCTTTGACAGGAGCGCAGCCGATTTCTTCTATATTTTTAGAGGAAACGGCTGCTTTTTTATGCGTGTACTACATCATTTACAAGGAGGGATGCAAGTGCCAACAGAAGAAAAGAAGGCCTGGGCGGAGGATCTTCTGCGTCAAAAGTATGCTGAGCTTGGGCGACTCCCCACAAAAAAGGACTTCGATACTGCCTCTTGCTCCCGAATCAAGGCATATCTCGGTCCTTGGCCCCGGGCTTTGGAAGCTGCCGGGCTGAAACCACCCCGGAATGCAGAGCGTTCCGAAGAAACTGAACAATCTATAAAGGAGAATGCAAAATGAAAAAATGTTTAAGTATGCTGCTTGCCATCATGATGGTGCTGGGTTTACTTCCTCCCGTTACCATTTTTGCAACAGAAGCAGAGTACGCATACATCTCCGTCAGCTTTGACGGGCAGTACATTAATGACAAGAACGGAAGCCCTATTGTGTATGTTCCCGTATCCTTTGACGAGATTGAATCCATTGATCTGGAAGAATATAACCTCGGCGATTACCTGTATGACCCGGATGGTGACGGAACTTATGAGACCACTGCTTTGCAGCTGATCATTTATGCCCACGAGAACATCTACGGCGGCAGCTGGAGTGATGTCAACTTTACCGGCGGCGCAGGCAGCTCTTATTTCCAGGGCGGTATCTTCGGTTTTACTGAAAACCTGAACTACTTCCTCAACGGCGAATTCCCCATTGACGAAGCATTATCCGAAAACTCCTCCTATGCAGTAGGTGCAACCTCTGACCACATCATTTTAGAACCCGGCGACTTTATTGATATCGCCAGCTTTACAAGCTATTCCTTCCTGTGGGATAGTGCTGCCGGCTTCCATATGTTTGCGGATGATAATGATGCGTTTGTCCACAATTACACTGCTCAGGTTGGTGAGACCGTGCCTGTGAAGCTGCTGCGCTCTTATAGCAATATGGTTGACGGAACACCTGTTCTGGCAGCAGAAAGCAGCTATGAGCTCTTCTACGGTGCGGCTTTCGGTACTGCCGATGGCACGGTTACCACAGATGACAGCGGCTGTGCATCTATTACCTTTGAACAGGCAGGCACATATTACCTGTGGTGCAACGGAGCTTATGGCATCGATGCAGATACCGAGAACATCGTATCCTCTCCTGCCTATGCCACCATTACCGTAGCCGCGCCTGAAGCACCTCGCCAGCCCCAGAGTGTTACAACGGTTCTGAATGCAACTATGGCAGAACTGGCTGCCACTGTTACCGAGCCTGTTTTTGGCACTACAGCCGGTGAGTGGACAGTATTCAGCCTTGCCCGCGGTGGCTACTACGCCAAGGACAATGCCTATTTTGCCGACTACTATGACCGTATTGTGGAGACAGTTAACACCACTGCTTCTACTGTCAACTTAAGCGGTGCGCTGCATAAGTCTAAGTCTACGGATAACTCTCGCCTGATCGTGGCTTTGTCTGCCATTGGCAAGGATGCTACTTACCTGGGCAACTGGAATCTGGTGGAGGCTTACAGCGCAAATGGCTTCACTTGGATCAAAAAACAGGGTATCAACGGCACCATTTGGGCGCTGATTGCTCTGGACTCGGGCAACTATGCAACTAGCGACGCTACGATCCGCCAGCAGTGTGTGGACTCCATTTTGTCTTTGCAGCACGATGACGGTGGCTGGTCTTTGATGGCAAACAAAACCTACGCATCTGACCCAGATATTACTGGTATGGCGCTGACTGCCCTATATCCCTACCGTGATCAGCCCGAGGTCAAAGCAGCTTGTGAGGAAGCGTTCGCCTGTCTGTCTGCTATGCAGCACGAGAATGGAACCTTCGCTTCTGGCGGCGCTGAATGTGCGGAAAGCTGCGCCTGGGTCATCGTTGCCACTACTGCATGGGGCATCAATCCCGATACCGACAGTCGTTTTATTAAAAACGGCAAGTCCGTTGTGGACGGCCTGCTTGCCCACTATGTGGAGGAAGATGCTATGTTCCAGCACGTAGTCGGTGGAGGTTCCAATGCTATGGCAACCGACCAGTCCTGCTATGCGCTGGTTGCTTATGACCGCTTCCTGAATAATAAAACCGCATTGTACGATTACAGTGATGTAACCTTTGAGGAAACCGATGTGGTTCTTGGCAAGCCCAACGCAACACTCGGCCTGCCCACACAGATTACCGATGAAGCCGGCAAAACCTTCAATGCAGTGATCGCCCTCGACCAGTGGAACAACGATGCGGGCTATAAGCTCATCGACTTCATCTTGAATGTTCCCGAGGGCCTGCGTGTTGCCGGTGTAACTGCCGGCAATCGTCTCAGCGGTGGCGAAGCAAGCTATAATCTGGACGGCAACAAGCTTCGTGTTGTCTATTTTGATGCCAATGGACTGAATGATATTACCGTTACCGGTAATGCAGAAGGCAATGGCTTCCCGGCTTCCTTCTTTACCATTACATTCTGCGTTAAGGATGTAAACGCAGGCGATAATTTGGAAATCAAAATGGAAGAAATGACCATCAAACTTTCCTCTAACTCCGGTGACAGCGATGCGATGATCGTTGTGGATACAACAGAATGTGCAGGCTCTGTAAATGTTGTAAAGGGTATTTCTTATAGCGCAGGCTGTCTCTATACCGGTGATGGCGTTGACCACATTCCTTCCAACAAAAAGGCGGTTGCTGTATCTGTCGTCGGGACAGAAAAGATAGCTAAGCTTGTCTACAGCGATGGCACTTATGAATATGTCTTTAAGTACAGCGAGGAAATCTCCGAAGAAACCGGTATCTCTACTTATGTTGCTTTGGTGGATGCGTCCATTGCAATGGAGCAGTTTGCAAACAAGCAAAACTTCACCTTAAGTGAGGATACCACCAGCGAAATTACCTTTGGCGATGCCAATGGCGACGGCGTAATCAACGCGCAAGATGCTCTGGCTGCAGTGGATACTTGGCTGCGTAAGGGCGATGCACCCACCGACGACCAGATCCTTACTATGAACGTCAACGGCGATAGCCGGATCAACACATTCGATGCGCTTGGTATCGTAGAGGCCTTTGTAAACAACGCAGAATATATCGTTGTAACCAAGGCGGCCACTATCTCCACAAAACAGTAATCGCCACTTGGGTGGGGGACACCATCCCCCACCCACCCTTTGTAAAGGAGAATTTCTATGAAGAAGTGTATAAATATAAGGCGAGTAAGCGCAATTATCCTGCTGTTAGCCTTTGGTTTAGCATTGGTCGGATGCGAAAAAAAGGAGCCTGCGCCTGTAGAATCTACTTTGACAGTGGAGACACCCCAAAAGCTTTCCGCATCAAATAAAAAGGAATTTACTTTGGATGTAGAAATTTCCAGCTTGGGAGATGCTCGGTATCCTGCTATGAGTATGAGCATCTCTTTCGATGCGTCTCGCCTGGAGTTTTTAGGTGTTGAAGAGGGCAATGTCTTTGTCCTTGACGCAGAAAACAGTGCCGGACGAAAATTGCCTGACTGGAGCTACAATGTCCAAAGCAGCAATGAGACCGGTGTAATCAACATTATGTATCTGGATATGTCCGGCGGAAAAAACGCCTTTCATAAAGATCTTTTATCCGACAACGATAATATTGTCCTGCGGCTGAAATTCCGACTTTGCGGAAGCGTGCGCGCTGGGGATGTTTTAGATTTGATTGTGGAGGACGCTGTGTTTGCCGCCTCCGATGAACCCCAAAGTCTCGCCATGACCACAGGCACTTTGAAAACCAAAAACGGCAAACTTGTGATTGGAGAATAATTATGAAACGACAACTTAGCCTTTTACTGGCTTTTATCATAATGCTTTCCTTCTGCGGGTGCCAAGGAAACTTTGGTGCTGTGGATTTGAAAAGCGCTGTAGCAATCCCGGAAGACGGCATTATTGACGAAAGTACCGTAGCGCAAATCAAAGATGAAAATGCCATCGGTATTTTTACCGGAAGCTCCGGCGATCTCAAATACGAATGGACGATTTTTGGCAGTGATATTGAGAAAACCAAGACAATCAATCTTGGGGTTCAGTTACAACAACTGACCAACGGCGATATTAAGGTAACACTGTCTCAGACGGAAGATTTTGGCTTTTCCGCCCTGCTTTCCATTACGCTCAATAGAAAGTGGGATTCCCAAAGCGCAACGGCATATACCCAAGACAAGGCGTTTGCCTCCGTTTCTGTTACCGGAAGCAAAGCTACTATCTTAAATATTAGCTTAGATGGCTCAGCGGCAGAGTTTATCATTCATCCTGACCCGTTGCTGGACGGAAACCTGCCGGATAACGGAGAAACCACTGTGCCTTCCGGTGAAAAGGATCAGTATTTGACCGATCCCGTGCCGGAGGGAAAACCCAAGCCGGTAGAGCCGGAGAATCAGGATATTAACAAGGAAAAAACATATACCTGTACATTTTCTATTGAGTGTTCTACCATTTTGAATAATTTGGATCAGCTCGACCCTGATAAGCTGGAAATCCTCCCCTCTAACGGCATCATTTTAGAAAAAACTACCGTCACTTTCTACGAAGGCGAGTCTGTATTTGATGTCCTACAGCGGGTTTGCAAGGAAGACGGCATCCATATGGAGGCATCTTGGACACCTATATATAACAGCGCTTATGTGGAAGGCATACACAATCTCTACGAATTCGATTGCGGCAGTCTTTCCGGCTGGATGTACAGTGTGGACGGATGGTATCCCAACTACGGCTGCTCCCGGTATCAGCTTGCCGACGGTGAAACTGTACAGTGGCGCTTTACCTGCGATTTAGGCAATGATGTAGGCTGTGAATGGATGGGTGGTTCCCATGAATGACCGCTTTTCTGCCTACCACCCACTGGTAAATTTTCTGTATTTCACCTTAGTGCTGGGCTTTTCGATGGTGCTGAATCACCCCTTGGCGCAATTCATTTCCCTTGTCTGCGCCATCATCTATGCGGTACAGACAGAGGGCAGAAAGGCAGTGCTGTTCACGCTGCGCTGGTGTCTACCCATTATGCTGCTGACCGCCTTTATGAACCCCGCCTTTAACCATGAGGGAAAGACCATCCTGCTCTATTTCCCCACAGGAAATCCCCTAACCCTGGAGAGCATCCTATACGGACTTTCCTCCGGTGCAATGATTGCAACCGTAATGCTGTGGTTTTTGAGCTTTAACCGAGTCATAACCTCGGATAAGTTTATTTATCTCTTTGGCCGCATCATCCCTGCAATGTCCTTAATTTTGAGTATGACACTCCGGTTTGTCCCCAAATTTAAGGCACAAATGGATCTCGTGATAGATGCCCAAAAGAGCATCGGCAGAGATATTTCCGAGGGCAGCCTTTGGCATCGGACGAAAATTGCCGTTACGGTGCTTTCCATTATGGTGACCTGGGCGCTGGAAAATGCCATTGAGACTGCCGACAGCATGAAAAGCCGTGGCTACGGCCTGCCCGGACGGACCGCCTTTTCTATTTACCGATTTGATGATCGGGATAAGATGGCGATGCTCTATTTAGGCTTTTGTGGCGTTTACCTATTGTGCGGAACAATGATATCTGCCTTTGGTTTTCGGTATTTTCCCACCGTTCGCTATATCGGCATCAACACCGTGACCCTATCTTTTCAGTTTGTTTATTTGATTCTGTGTATTATGCCCGTGGTGCTGAACCACTTAGAGGAGAGAAAATGGAAAGCTATTCATTCAAAAATGTAGATTTTACATACTCGGAGGGAGAGAAAAAGGCCCTCCAGGGTATTTCCTTTACTGTTCAGCAGGGCGAGTTTGTCATTCTCTGCGGTCCATCCGGCTGCGGAAAATCTACACTTTTACGGCACCTCAAATCCTGTTTGACACCCCACGGTCTCTTTTCCGGCGAAATTCGATACCGAGGAACACTGCTGTCCGAACTCTCCCAAAGAGAGCAGGCACAGCAAATCGGCTATGTGCTGCAATCCCCGGAAAATCAAGTAGTTACCGATAAGGTGTGGCACGAGCTGGCCTTCGGTTTAGAGAGTTTAGGTTACGATACACCCACCATTCGTCGTCGTGTAGCGGAAATTGCCGCATTCTTCGGTATTGAAAATTGGTTTTATAAGAATGTTACAGAGCTCTCCGGCGGACAAAAACAACTATTAAGCCTTGCCTCAGTGATGGCAATGCAGCCGAGTGTATTGGTGCTGGACGAGCCTACCGCACAGCTTGACCCTGTTGCCGCCGAGGAGTTTTTGGCGCTTCTTGGTAAAATCAACCGGGAATTGGGTACGACCGTCATTCTGACCGAGCACCGCTTGGAGGAGGCTTTTCCTTTCGCCACAAGGGTAATCGTGATGAACGAGGGCGCAATTCTCTGCGACGGCAAGCCGGAGGATGTAGGCTTGCAATTACGGGATAAGGGCAGCGGAATGTTTCTTGCGATGCCCACCGCTATGCGGGTCTGGGCGGCAGTGGAAACGAAGCTTGGCTGCCCGATGACGATCCGGGACGGTAGTGATTTTCTCACCTGCCGGGCAGAAGAACAGCCATTTGCGCCCCTTGCAGAAAAAGCACCCCTGGTGTACCCAGAGGAAGTTACTTTAGAATGTGAGGATTTGTGGTTTCGTTACGAAAAGGACAGCCCGGATGTGGTCAAAGGCTTTTCACTCCATCTGCACAAGGGCGAGTTCTATGCCATACTCGGCGGCAACGGCGCCGGTAAATCCACCACATTAAAGGTGATTTCCGGCTTGCGCCAAGCCTATCGCGGCGATGTACGCCTACAAGGTAAGCTGGGGCATCTTCCCCAAAATCCCCAAACGCTCTTTGTAAAACGCACCGTCCGGGAAGACTTATACGAGGTTTTCCGGGGTAAGAAAACCCCTAAAGAAACGCAGGACGCAGAAGTTGCGCGGATCACAGAGCTTTGCGGCCTGCGGGAGTTCTTAGATCGCCATCCCTACGACATTTCCGGCGGCGAGCAACAACGCACTGCACTGGCAAAGGTACTGCTAACCCAGCCGGATATTCTGCTTTTGGACGAGCCTACCAAGGGCTTTGATGCCGAGTTTAAGGTAACCTTTGCTCTGATTCTCCGCAGATTGATCGCCCAAGGCACGACGATTCTGATGGTCAGCCACGATGTGCCTTTTTGTGCTGTGTATGCCCACAAGTGTGGATTGTTCTTTGATGGCAGCATTGTGGCAGAGGGAACACCCAGAGAATTCTTCTCCGGCAATAGCTTCTATACCACCCCGGCAAACCGCATGGCACGGCACTTGATTCCGCGGGCGGTAACCGTAACCGATATCATTGGCTGCTGTGGTGGGACGGCTTCTGCAGAACCGGAAATTCCGGAGGCCGAGCAACCCTTGCCTGCACCGAAAGAAACAGCGGTCAATTGGAAACCAACGCCCTTGCCCCTATGGAGAAAACTCCTTGCCGGTGTTTCGCTGGCGGTTGCTATATTTGTATTCTTTTACGCAACGGGCATTACAAATCTAAAGGATCTGATCGACAAAAACGGCATCAGCGAGGCAGGAACACAGCAGCTCTACCTGACGCTCATCCTGATTGCCGCAATGTTTACCTTTATTGCAGCCATTGGCCGCAGAAGCGCACCTTCTGTAATGCAGCAAATTCCCGTAAAGCAAAGAAAGTTAGGAAAACGCACCTTGGTAGCTGCGGTACTGATCGCGCTGTGTATCCCGCTGACAATTTTTGCCGGGATTATGTACTTAGGCAACCGGAATTACAACATTACCGCTTTGCTTGTGCTGCTGGAATGTATGCTGCCGTTTTTTCTGATCTTTGAGGGGCGAAGGCCAAAAGCCCGGGAATTGGTAACCATTGCTGTGCTGTGCGCCATCAGTGTAGCCGGGCGGGCTGCGCTGTTTATGCTGCCTCAGTTCAAACCTGTGCTGGCGCTCGTGATTATTGCCGGCGTTGCCTTTGGCGGTGAAACAGGCTTTTTGGTAGGCGCGGTAACAATGCTGGTGTCCAACATTCTGTTTTCCCAAGGTCCGTGGACACCTTGGCAGATGTTCAGTATGGGCATTATCGGCTTCTTGGCAGGTGTCCTGTTCCGCAAGGGCTTGCTCCGCAGAAACCGCGGCAGCCTTGCCGTTTTTGGCGCATTTGCGGCAGTGGTGATCTACGGTGGTATTATGAACCCCGCTTCTGCGCTGATGTATAATGCGCAGTCGTTAAACTGGGACATGCTTCTTGCTTACTATGTAACAGGTCTGCCTGTTGACTTGGTACACGCCGCTGCAACGGTAGTTTTCCTGTTGCTGATTGCCGAACCAATGCTGGAGAAGTTAGATCGCATCAAAGTCAAGTATGGACTTGTTGAATAGTTTGTTTTCGTGTACCTGCTATGTGACCTATTAAAAATTTCCCTTATTCTTTCCCTTATTGGGGTGATAAAGGGTGGTTAATGATGGTTAAAATCGGTAGTTAAATGTTTAGCATTCCTCTATATTTGGTGCTAAATAGTTAACTTTTGTTAGAAAAAGTAAGAAAACCCTCAAATTCAAATCCCTCTCACTCCGCCAAAAAAGACCCATCCTCTGGATGGGTCTTTTTTTGCCTGAGAGGGATTTAAAGACTCGCATTCTACGACGAAAACGCACCGCAGGTTTTCTCCTGCGGTGCATTTATTATCCTGGGAAGATGTTGGTGATCCAAAGCACTAAGGGCAGCGCCAGAGAAAACACACTGACCAACCACGGGAACAGCACTTTTTTCGAAAGGAACATAGTAAGCAGGCAGGCTGCGGTAATCAGCAGAGGCACAAATACCGCCACGTTCCGCTCGATCATCATAGCGTACTCGCCGTTTGCCTGCAGATTAATGCCCACAAACTCCGGCAGCCGCGCCATATTTTGGAATGCCAGCTTAATGGCTGCCGCCACCACAGGTACCGCAAGCAAAACACTGCGAAGCTTATAAATCCATTGCCAAGCTTCCGGGATAAAATCGCCGATCTTTTCGAGCCATTCCGGTTTTGTCCTTTTCACGGCAACCTTTTTCTTTTCCATAAAGCCACACGCCCTTTCCAAGTGCCTCAATCATAGCACAATTCCATTTTATATGCAAGGATCATTTTATTGTCCAATTTATCGTACACTTTCTTTTTTATAATAACGGCAGAAACAAATTTAAAGGAGGAATCCCCTATGCTTACAACCGCTCTTTGCCGTTATCTTGACCGCCCCGCAGCGCCCTGCCCCAACGCAGCTACCCGCCGTCAGGTACTAAGCAAGATCATCGACCACTTGCTGATCCTCGCCATTTGCGCCGGGGTTGCCGCCTGCGCGGTATTTCTTACCCTTTTCTTTTGACGTTTTCCTTATAGAGCACCACAAGACCCTTTGTGAGCAGATCCTTGTCGTAGACCATCTCTCTGCGGCAAAGGGGAATAATGAATTTAGCGATACCACCGGTAGCGATCACCTTGGTCTTATAGCCAAGCTCCTCTTCCATCCGCTCGATGATTCCATCAAGCATACAGGCTGTACCCATCATAATGCCGGAGCGCATAGCATCCACAGTGTTGCGTCCGATGGCGCGTTTGGGCTGATCAAGCTGCAGTCCAGGCAGAAGAGCTGTCCGGTCTGTCAGTGCGTCCATAGAGATCTTTACGCCGGGAATGATTGCGCCACCGATATACGCACCGTTTTTGTCCAACACAGAAACTGTGGTCGCTGTACCCATATCGATAACGGTTAGTGGCGGTTCGTACTCCCGCAAGGCCGCCACACTGCCCACAACCAGATCCGCACCTGTCTGTCCGGGATTTTCCAGGAGGATGTTCAACCCGGTTTTTAAACCGGGGCCTACCACCAGTGCTGTTTTTCCGGTGAGCTTTTTGATTGCCGTCTGGAAAGAGTTGAGCACCTGAGGCACAACGGATGCAATAATTGCGCCCTCCACCTCTGCCGCCTTTACCCCGTAAACATCCATCAGGCTTTTTACATCCAAGCAGTACTCATCCGAGGTTTTGGTGGCCTCTGTGCGCAATCGTGCCTCAAATAAGATCTCATCGTCCCGGACACCGCCGATGACGATATTGGAATTGCCGATATCTACTGTCAGGATCATATCATTTCCTCCAAATTCATACTGTTTATCAGGTAACAGGTCTTTATCTTCCCCTGCTCGGTTTCGATCACGCCGGCACTGCCTCCAAAGGAGCCGCAGGCGCCGGGATTGAGCAGCCACATCCCATCCGGTAAGAGGCTACACTCGGCGCTGTGGGTATGCCCGTAGAGTGCAGCAGCCGCATCATTTCTTGCGGCATCCGCCAGCAGCAGCCCGGTGGTGATTTTCACGTTGTGTTTATGGCCGTGGGTCATAAAAAGCCGCACGCCGCATACATCATAGCAAAGGACTTCCGGCACCGAGCGTAAGAGTCGGTATTTATCGCAGTTGCCCGGCACGGTGTGAAAAGGAATATGAGAAAATTCCTCTGCAACGGCCTGCCCGTCATCATAATAATCCCCCAAATGGACGATGGCTTCGGGCTGTACCTTTTTTATGCAATGCCGCATAAAGCTCAGTCCCGCGTGGGAATCGGAAAAAACCAATATTTTCGCCATTGCACCTTTCCCTCTCCATATGCATATATTGATAATGCATACATTATAGCAGGCATTTTGACTGGAGGCAATAAAATGGAGAAAAAATCTCAGGAATTTTCCATGAAAGAGGCAAAACGCCTTGCCGGTACCCCGGCAGGCAAAGAGCTCGCCCAGCTTTTACAACAGACAGACCAGCAGGCATTAAATGATGTTGTTGCCAAGGCAAAGCAGGGAAATTATCAGGATGCCGCGGCAAAGCTCCAGCAGCTTTTATCATCTCCCCAGGCCCAGGCACTCATAAAAGAACTGGGGAAATAGATTATGGCAGGTCTGGAAGAACAACTAAATGCTGTACTCAGCAACCCCCAGGTGATGCAGCAAATTATGGCTATGGCGCAAAATTTCTCCCCGCCACCGGAAAATCCACCGCCACAAAACGCACCGCCGCCATCCCCGGCACCGGAGGTTCCCCTCCCCGCCTTAGATCCGGGCATGCTCCAAAAGCTCTCGGGACTGATGGGGCAAGGCGGTATCGACAAAAACCAACAGCACCTGCTCCGGGCGCTGAGCCCTTACATAAGCCAAAACCGGGTAACCAAATTAGAAAAAGCTATGCAGGCGGCAAAAATGGCCCGGCTCGCCACCAAGCTTTTCGGCAATCCTAAGTAAGGCAGGTGAAAGGATGTATAACCGTTATACCCCTCAAGCAGACGGTTCATACCGTCGGGATCAAATACCGGACCCTGCCCGAAAGCCCAGTCCGCCGCCTCAGCCGCCTCAGGCGCCCTCTTATCCGCCGCCCGGAAAAGAAATTGCCGGCATCGGCTCTTTTCTGCGGCAGCTCCTGCCGCAGAATTTCGATACCGGTGACTTATTCATCATTCTTTTGCTCCTGCTGATGGCAGGCGACAGTGAGGAGGAAAAAGGCAATGCCTTGCTGACCCTCGCCTTTTACCTCTTTATGTAAAAACTCCGCAAAGCGCATTTGCTTTGCGGAGTTTTCTATTATTTATCCAAGTCTACTTGACCAAGCAAAATGCCTCTATAATTGGTTTCCAGCGGGGTTGCTTTTTTGAGAGTTTCCAGCAATTCCTTGCACTTTTCCGTGCGGATAGAGGCATCGCTATAATAACGCCACTCTGCCTCACTGCCCACAAAGAACATAATGTGGTAACCATAAGTGGTCTTTACGATGCCGGTATCACCGTACTTACGGGTCTTATCAAAGCTCCACTCCTCAAACTCCTTGACCATCTTGCCCTTGAAGAACTTCTCATACAAGCCGCCGGTCTCCTTAGATCCGCCATCAGCCGTGTTATCCTTAACTAAAGCAGCAAAAGCTTCCTCGTCGATCTTTCCGCCGGCATTTTTCTTGTAGAGCGCCAGAACATCCTCTGCCTTCTTAAGAGCGGTTGCCCAGGCTGTGTCTTTGTCGATCTCCTGACCGTTCGCATCCTTTGTTACCGGCTCGATCAAAATATGACGGACACTTGCCCAAGCCCAAACAGACTCATCTTTTGTGATCTTGTTGTCATCAAAGAGTTTCTTGTTATCCTCGTAATATTTCGCAATATCTTCCTCTGTAACCTTCAAGTCCTCGGCAAAGTCGCTATAGTAGCCCATACCGACAAATGTCTCATTGCTGTACTTGACGTAAGCGTCCCAAGTTGCGCCGGCACCCATCTCATTCTTTACCATATCCGCGCCGTCTTTGAAACCGTACTTTTGAGCCTGCTCGTCCATGGTCGTCTTAAGGTTATCTAAATATTCCTGTTCCTCTTTAGGAAGTTTAAAGTCTGCCTCCTTGGCTGCACCGTACAGCACAATATACTGATGCCAAGCAGACAAGGCACCTTCGAGGAAATACTCCTGCCAGGATTTGGTTTCGTCAAAATAGCATTTCTGGGTCGCAAGATCTTGGGTATAGTTCAGTCCCAAAACAGAGAGATAGTAGCTGTTCTCTTCCAGAAAATTATACACATAGATCCAGTAATATACCTGCAACTCTGCGTTGGTCAGCTCGTATTCGCCGGCAGTAGCAACCACCTTGTTTTGGGCGGCAATCAACTTTTTTTCCGTAGCGGTATAGCTCTTAAAGGGGCTTTTATTCTTGAAATAATCCACCGCAAACAGGCTGCCCAGCACGATAACCGCTACAGCCAGTACAGAAATGCAAACCGTTGCCCATACCGGCAGGCCCTTTCTCTTTTTCCTCGGTTCCGGCTGTTTTTCCGCTTCCTCTTCCTTTTCTTCACCGAAGGTGGCGGTGTCAAAACTCGATTCTACCTCGGTTTCTTCCTCAGTTTCCTGGGCGGCATTCTCCGTTTCTTCTTCAGAAACTGCCTCACCGTCTGTCAAAACCGTTTCATCTTCCGGCTCCTGTGCAGCCATTTCCTCAGCAGCAAGCTTTTCTTCCTGCTCCGGCATATCATTCTGCTTCTCTAAATCCATAAATACCTCTTTCCGCTGCCACTTAGGCAGCCTTTGATCTCTATGAGTTTATCATTTCTGCTGAATAATTGCAAGTGATTTCCAAATTGTTTACAATTTTCTGTTCCTGCCCGGAAAGCCTTGCAAAATGTGCAGAAAAATGCTATAATGTATTGTTAGAACAGTATCGCCATAAGGAGAAATATCTATGATCGGAAAGACTTCCGTAATTTCCAAGGAACAATTAAATATACAGAAGGCTTTCTGTGAAAAAATCGCCGCCTATTGGCAAAATGAGGCTTTCGCGCCTACCGCTTATGTGGAAACCTACGGTTGCCAGCAAAATGAGGCTGACTCTGAAAAGATTCGGGGTATGCTGATCGCTTCCGGCTATATGATTACCGGCTCTCCCGAGGGGGCTGACGTGGTGGTTATGAATACCTGCGCCATCCGGGAACACGCAGAACAGCGGGTCTTCGGTAACTTAGGCGCGCTGAGCCATACGAAACGCCGCCACCCCGGGCAGAAAATTTTTCTCTGCGGCTGCATGGCCGGCGAGGAAGCGGTGGTAAGCCGCATTAAAAACAGCTATCCCCATGTAGACGGTGTTTTTTCCACCCACCATCTGTGGCGATTCCCGGAGCTGCTGCACCGGGTGCTGACCGGCAAAAAGCGCATCTTCTTTGTAGAAGATGAAGCCGGCTCGATTGCCGAGGGCATTCCCCAAGCCCGGGATAACACCCTGAAAGCTTGGGTCTCCATTATGTACGGCTGCAACAATTTTTGCACCTACTGCATCGTCCCTTACGTCCGTGGGCGAGAGCGCAGCCGCCGCCCGGAAAACATCTTGCAGGAATGCCGGGAGGTTATCGCCGCAGGCGCAAGAGAGATCACCCTTTTGGGTCAGAACGTCAATTCCTACGGTAAGGACTTGGATGCCGGCGTGGATTTTTCCGATCTTTTACAGCAGATCGCTGCTATCCCCGGTGACTTTTTGATCCGCTTTATGACAAGCCACCCCCGGGACGCAGGCAAGAAGCTCTTTGATACGATGGCCGCTGAACCGAAGATTGCAAAGCAACTGCATCTCCCCTTCCAGTCCGGCTCTTCCCGGGTGCTAAAGGCAATGAACCGCCACTATGACCGGGAGAAGTACCTGTCCCTCGTAGAATATGCCAAGTCCGTTATGCCGGATTTAGTGCTGACCTCCGATGTGATCGTAGGCTTCCCCGGTGAAACGGAAGAGGAATTTGAAGAAACTCTCTCCCTCATTGAAAAAGTGCGTTACGATTCTCTTTTTACCTTTATTTTCTCCCCCCGAATCGGCACACCTGCGGCAAAAATGGAGGATCCCACTCCGAAAGAGGAGAAAAACCGCCGCTTCGACAAGCTGTGCGCCCTGCAAAACGCCATTTCAGAAGAAATCCACAGCAGCTATGTAGGAAAAACCTTCCGCTGCTTGGTAGACGGCAAGGATAAAGATATGCTCACTGCCCGCACAGAAGGCGGCAGACTTGTCCGTTTTGCAGGCGACGACAGTCTTATCGGCACCTTCGCCCAGCTGACCATTACCGGCTCCGGCACTTGGAGTCTTACAGGAATACAGAAAAAGGATGGATGATTATGGCCTCCAAAAGCCCGGAAATGACGCCTATGAAGCGTCAGTATTACCAAATTAAAGAGCAAAATCAGGACTCGATCCTGTTTTTCCGTCTCGGTGACTTTTACGAGATGTTTGACGAGGATGCCCGTATTGCCGCCAAGGAATTAGATTTAACTCTGACCACCCGGGACAGAGGCAAGCCCAAAGAGGAGCAGACCCCTATGTGCGGTGTGCCCTACCATTCCGTAGATTCCTATATCGCCCGGTTGGTGGCAAAGGGCTATAAGGTAGCGATCTGTGAGCAGATGGAAGACCCCGCCCAAGCCAAGGGCATCGTAGAGCGTGACATCAGCCGCATCGTCACCCCCGGCACCGTCACCGAAAGCTGTATGCTGGACGAGACCCGCAATAACTATATGGGCTGTCTTTACGGCGTAGAGGATCGGTACGGACTGGCTTTTTGTGACATTTCCACCGGCGCATTTTTCGTAACTACCTGCGCTGATGCCACCGCAGCTGCCTCTGAGCTTGGCCGTTTTTCTCCCGCTGAGGTCATTCGCTGCGGTCCGGGTGCTACTGCGCCTATCATCAGCGATACACTGCTGCGCCGTCTTTCCTGCTGTGTCAACGAGGGTGGCGAAACCACGCTCTCCGTAGACGAAGCCGCCGACATTTTGACCGGGCATTTTTCTCAGGAGCTTTCTGCGCTTGGCCTTTCCGGTATGCCTGAGGCCATCATTGCCGCAGGCACACTGCTCAAAACCCTTGTTTTTGTGCAAAAGAACCCCCTTGCGCACATTCGCTGTCTGCAGTACTACACCACCGGGCAGTTTATGGAGCTGGATATGGATGCCCGCCGCAACTTGGAGCTGTGCGAAACGATGCGCTCCAAGGAAAGAAAAGGCACGCTCCTTTGGGTGCTGGATAAGACAAAAACCGCCATGGGCAGCCGTATGCTCCGCAGCTGGATAGAAAAGCCCCTTTTGGACGAAAGCGCCATTTTACACCGGCAGGATGCCATCCAGGAGCTTTCCGGTGCTGTGTGGGCCCGGGGCGAGCTTGCAGAAAATCTTCGGGACGTGTCCGATTTGGAGCGCATCACCAGCCGGATCGTTACCGGCTCTGTTAACCCTCGGGATATGCTGGGTCTTGCCCGTGGTCTTCGGGCGCTGCCTCCCATTCTCCATACGCTTTCCTCTCTGCAATCTCCCCTGCTGCAGACCCTTTATAGCGAGATCGACGCCCTCCAGGACTGCGCAGACAGGATTGAAAACACGATAAAAGAAGATGCGCCCCTGACCGTCCGGGAGGGTGACCTGATTCGCCCCGGTGCTAACACCGAGGTAGACAGATTGCAGGACATCTTAAAGGGCGGCACCGGCACCATGGCGGCCATTGAGCTTTCCGAAAAGGAAAAGACCGGTATCCGTACATTAAAGGTGGGATATAACCGGGTATTTGGCTATTATATTGAGGTTTCCAAGTCTTTTATGGACCAAGTTCCCGCCCATTACATCCGCAAGCAGACCCTTACCAACTGCGAACGCTACATCACCCAAGAGCTGAAAGATCTGGAGCAGCAAGTGCTGACTGCCAAGGATCGCCTGGTGGCATTGGAGTATCAGATCTTTACCGAATTGCGGGAATTTTTAGCTCAGCAAGCTCCTCGCATCCAAACCACCGCCATCGCCGTGGCGCAGCTGGACGCCCTCTGCTCTTTGGCGCTGGTAGCTGTAAAGAATAACTACTGCCGCCCGGAGATCACCGACGACGGCACGATTTCCATCACGGACGGTCGCCATCCTGTGGTGGAGCAAATGCAAAGCGACTCCCTCTTTGTGCCCAACGACACCCGTCTCGGCGCCAATGACAACCGGGTGTGCATCATCACCGGCCCCAATATGGCAGGTAAATCCACCTATATGCGGCAGGTGGCGCTGATCGTACTGATGGCGCAGATTGGCTCTTTTGTCCCTGCCCGCAGTGCAAGAATCGGCATTGTTGTCCGGATTTTCACCCGCATCGGTGCCAGCGATGACCTTTCCTCCGGCCAGTCCACCTTTATGGTGGAGATGACTGAGGTGGCTTCTATTCTGAGATACGCCACCTCCCGGAGCCTGTTGATCCTTGACGAAATTGGCAGAGGCACTTCTACGTATGACGGTATGTCCATTGCCCGGGCGGTGCTGGAATATGCCGCCTCTCCCCGGCAGCTTTGTGCCAAGACCCTCTTTGCTACCCACTACCACGAGCTTTCCGTCATTGAAAATGAGCTGCCTAATGTAAAAAATTACAACATTGCGGTGAAAAAGCGGGGCGATCAGATGATCTTCCTGCGAAAGATCATCCCCGGCTCCACGGATGACAGCTTCGGTATCGAGGTCGCAAAATTAGCAGGTCTTCCGGATAGTGTGATCCGTCGCGCCCGCGAAATTCTCAAGAGCTTGGAAGCGGGCGAAAGGCCGGCGTATGCCAAGACTGCCCCCGCTCTCGAGGAACAGGTCTGTATGGAAGATCTGCGCTCCCGTCAGGTCTGCGATGCTCTCTCTGAAATGAGCTTAGAGACCCTGACCCCCATTGAGGCGATGAACGCCCTTTATAAACTTAAAAAAATGCTGGAGTAATATGAAAAAACTTCCCGTTACCTTGAGCCGAAGAGAGGCACAGCAAGGCTTGGGCCTGCTGCTTTTTCAGCGCGCCATCCTGCCCTCCCTTCTCATCTATGCTTTTGCGTTTCTTTCCCTTAGCCCGACTGAAGCAGAGATGAATGCCCTTTATTTCTTTATTAATTTTCTTGCCGCCATCATCATTTTCCGAAATTTCCTTTGGGCAGAGCTGGACGTGGCGCTGTCAAAGCCCTCCCGTGTTCTTTCCGCTGCAGCCATAGGCTATGGTATCTATTACGTCCTGTCTCTCGCCCTGTCCTATTTGATACAGTGGCTGGATCCGGAATTTTACAACCTGAACGATGCCTATATCGATGCTATGTCCGAAAATCAGTTTGCCCTGATGGCGGTAAGCACGGTGCTTTTCGTGCCCCCGGCTGAGGAGCTGCTGTTCCGCGGGGTTCTGTTCAATAAGATCTATGAAAAGCGCCCCATCTTGGCGTGGATTTTATCCATCACCCTTTTCTCCCTTGTCCACATTGTGGGCTATATCGGGCAGTACTCCCCTCTGGGACTGCTGCTTGCTTTTCTCCAATACCTGCCCGCAGGTATTGCGCTGTGCTTTGCCTATGTCAATTCCGGCACCATTTTTGCACCCATTCTTTTCCACACCGCCATCAACACCCTTGCGATCATATTACAGCTTACTATGAGGTAACCTTATGGCAAAAATTCAAAAACTATCCCCCCATATTGCCAACCTGATCGCCGCAGGCGAGGTGGTGGAACGCCCCGCCTCTGTGGTCAAGGAACTGATTGAAAACGCCGTAGATGCCGGTGCCACCCAAATCACCGTGGAGGCACGAAACGGCGGTATGACCTTTTTGCGGGTCACCGACAACGGCTGCGGTATGTCACCGGAGGATGCCCGGGTGGCCTTTTTGCGCCACGCCACCTCTAAATTACGGACAGAAAAAGACCTGGATGCCATTGGCACCATGGGCTTCCGGGGTGAAGCGCTGGCCGCCATTGCCGCTGTCAGCCGCATCGATCTTTTGACAAAGACGCCCGACAGTCTCAGCGGTACCGGTCTGCACTTGGAAGCTGGGGAGATTTTAGAAGAAAACGAAGCCGGCTGTCCTGACGGTACTACCATCATTGTCCGGGATCTGTTTTTTAATACCCCCGCCCGAATGGCCTTTATGCACGCAGACACCGTGGAGGGCGGCAAGGTCTCTGCCGCTGTGCAGCTCCAAGCTCTTGCCCACCCGGAGATCGCTTTCCGCTTCCTGCGGGAGGATAAAGAAGTCCTCTCCACGCCCGGCACCGGCAAGCTGCAGGATACCGTTTACTGCATTTATGGCAAAAGCGGTGGGCAGATGATCGCCGTGGACAGCACTTGGGAGGGCTACCGGGTCACCGGCTACGTCACCCGTCCCACCGACGCCCGTCCCAGCCGTGCGCTGCAGACCTTTTTTGTAAATGACCGTCCGGTTCGCTCCCGTATTCTGATTTCTGCCTTAGAGGAAGCCTACCGCAATCGGTTGCTGCAGGGCAAATTCCCCGGCTGCGTACTCCATTTAACGCTGCCGCTGAACGCCGTAGACGTAAATGTCCACCCAGCAAAGACCGAGGTAAAATTCTTAAACGAAAAAGCTGCCTTCCACTGTATTCATTACGGCGTTTTAGCTGCTCTCAATAAAGCCGAAGACCGTCCCGCGGTTCGTTTTACCCCCGCACCCACACCAAAACAGGAAGCTAAACCCGCGCCCAAGCAGGAAAGCTTTTTCCGCACAATGACACCGGAGGAATTTAAGCATTTCTCCAACGCTGTCAAGGATGCACCCCGCCCCTCCCTCAAGGCTGCCGCTACGGTAGCCGCCGCAGTAGAGCACACACCGCTGCCCCCGCTGCGGGAAACGGTCATTCTCCCAACAATTCATACGGTACCAAAAACGCCCGCTCCCACTCCTCCCTCCCCCCAACCGGAGCCTGAGCCGGAGCAGACACAGCTGCAAATGCCCGCTTCTCAGGAATGGCGCTATGTTGGCGAACTTTATAACTGCTATATTTTGGTACAGCAGGGCGAGGATGCCTTCTTTATCGACAAGCACGCCGCCCACGAGCGGATTCTCTTTGAAAAGCTGAAAAAGAATCAGGAGGCCATCTCCTCCCAAACCCTGTTATCTCCCCTTTCCTGCCGTTTATCCCCGGATAATGTGGCGATTTTGCTGGAAAACAGCTCGCAAATGGAAGCCCTGGGCTTTGCCCTTGAGGAGTTTGGTGATAACACATTGCTTGTCCGGCAGATCCCTATGGATTTAGAGGAATCCCAAATCTGTGATACCTTGGAGCAGCTGGCAACGGATCTCCAAAAGGGCCGCACAGAGCAGGCAAGTACAGTTCGGGACGAGCTGCTGCACACCGTGGCCTGCAAAGCCGCCATCAAAGCCGGCTGGCAAACCTCGGAGGAAGAGCTTATGGTGCTTGTCAGAGAGGTTATGTCCCGGGAAGACTTAAAGCACTGCCCCCACGGCAGACCCATCTGTGTCTCCCTTTCCCAAAAGCAGCTGGAAAAGCAGTTTAAGCGGAGCTGACGGTATGGATAAGATCATTTGTATTGCCGGGCCTACCGCATCGGGAAAAACCGCCCTGTCCATTGCCCTTGCAAAGGAATTAGATGGAGAAGTCGTTTCCTGTGACTCTATGCAGGTCTATAGGAAGATGGACATCGGCACCGCCAAGCCCACCCTCGCAGAACGAGACGGTATTGCCCACCATATGTTAGACGTGGCAGAGCCATGGGAGGATTTTTCCGTCAGCCGCTACTGCGCTATGGCCACCCCCATCGTGGATGACATTCTTGCCCGGGGAAAAACCGCCATCATCGTCGGCGGTACCGGTCTTTATATGGATGCCCTCATCCGGGGTAACGATTTTGCCCCTTATCCCTCTACCGGCCGCCGCGAGGAATTAGAAGCGCTTGCCGACCAGAAGGGTATCGATGCCGTTTTATGTAAACTCAGAGAGGTAGACCCGGACGCTGCCGCCCGTCTGCATCCCAGTGACCGGAAACGAATTATCCGGGCGATGGAGGTCTATTTAGAGACCGGTGAAACCATTACCGCCCACAACGAGAAAACCAAAGCCATCCCCGACCGCTACAGCCCCCTATGGTTTGCCCTTGAGGACGAAAACCGGCAGGATCTGTATGACCGTATCGACCGCCGGGTGGACAGGATGCTGGAAATGGGCTTGCTTACAGAGATTGAAAACCTCCTGCAGCAGGGCATCCCGGAAAAATGCACCGCGATGCAAGCCATCGGCTACAAGGAGTTTCTCGGGGCGCGAAAGGGCGATATTTCCGTAGAAGAAGCCGCCGAAGAGGTAAAAAAGTCCTCCCGCCACTACGCCAAACGGCAGATCACTTGGTTCCGGCGGAACGAAAAGATCCATTGGCTCCGCAGAGCACCGGGCGAGGGTACTGGGGAAATTCTTTCCCGGGCGCGACAGTTTCTACGGGAATGTGACAAATAACCTTTGCTAAGATATGTGTATCCCAAAGAAAGAAGGAATACATATGTCAGATACAATCAATTTACAGGATGCCGTTTTAAGCGAAGTTCTTCGGGACAAAATTCCCGTAACCCTTTTTCTTATGAACGGCTTCCAGCTCCGGGGCATCATCACGGGATATGACAGCTTTGTGGTGGTGCTGGTCAGTGAAGGCAAGCAGCAGATGATCTACAAGCACGCCATCTCTACCCTTGTCCCCATTCGGCCACTGAAAGCCACAGCACTTAGCGTATAGCAAGCAGGCGGCGGAGCAAAGCTTCGCCGCCTGGCTTTTTTACAGAAAGAAGGGTTTCCTATGTCCATAACAGAAAATGTGATCCGCATCCGCGCCCAAATAGAAAAAGCAGCCCTTGATGCCGGGCGTGACCCCAAGGAAGTGCGCCTTTGCGCCGCCACCAAGATGAATGATGCCGCTGCTGTCCGTGAGGCCATTGCCGCCGGTGTGGACTGCTGCGGAGAAAACCGGGTGCAGGAGCTGACCCAAAAGTTAGCAGAAAACGCCTACGAAGGCGCAGAAATTCACTTTATCGGCCACTTGCAGACCAACAAAGTCCGCCACGTAGTAGGAAAAGTCTCTCTCATCCACAGTATCGACTCCCGCCGCCTTTTGGAGGCCGTCAGTAAAGAAGCCGTCCGGCAGGGCATCACACAGGACATTCTGCTGGAAATCAACATTGGAAATGAGGACAGCAAATCCGGTTTTTCCCCGGAGGAACTCGGAGACGTATTGGAAACTGCCTCCCATTTACCCGGAATTTTTGTCCGTGGACTGATGGCAATCCCCCCAATTTGCCAAAATTCGGGAGATAATAATAAATTTTTTCAAAAAATGTATCAGCTATCTGTTGACATAAAGGCAAAAAAATACGATAATGTATGCAGTACTGTCCTTTCTATGGGTATGAGCGCCGACTTTTCCGAGGCCATCACCTGCGGCAGTACTATGGTACGCATCGGCACAGATATTTTCGGTGCGAGAAATTATGCAGTAACGAAACCGTAATTGGAGGATATGACATATGAGTTTTTGGGATAATGTCAAGAAGATTACCCAGCCCTATTCCGATGAGGAGTATGATGAAGAATACGACGAGGAAACCGGTTACGTAGAAGAACAGGAAGCCCCCCAGCCCCGCCGCAGCAGTGCCGCTCCCAAGCAGGAAAGTGGCTACTCCTCTGCACCTGCCGGTGGCTTTAACGGCCAAGTTCTGAGCATGGGCTCCGGCAAGCAGGAGGTTGTGCTTTTCCACGCCAAGACCTTTGACGATGCCGCCAAGGCCGCCGATGAGCTGCGCAGAAGAAAGGCCATCATTCTCAATATGGAAAATGTGGACAAGTCCCTGACCCGCCGGGTCGTAGACTTTCTTTCCGGCAGTATCTACGCGCTGGACGGCAGTGTAAAGAAGATCGCGCAGGCTACCTATCTGTTCTGCCCCCACAATATGGACGTGGTTGGCGATCTGGAGAACGTGAACGCTGAGATAGAAAGCTACAACTAAGAGAGGAGCGCCTATGTTTACACCTGAACAGCTTGCCGCCATCTCTTTCAGCAAGAAATTCGGCGGCGGTTACAACCCCGAGGACGTAAATAAAGTCTTCGAGCCACTGGTTGCAGATTACACCACCCTTTATAACGAAAACCTCTCTATGCGCAGCAAGATGAAAGTGCTGGTGGCCAAGCTGGAAGAATACCGCAGCGTAGAAGACAGTATGAAGGAAGCCATTCTCAACACCCAGAAATCCTGCGATGCAAAGATCGCGGAGACCAAGGTGCAGTGCGCCGGTATGATCCGGGATGCCCAGGCCGCCGCACGGGAAGCCGACCGGAAGATCGCCGCTGAGGAAGCCCGGGTAGAAGACGCCCGGCAGCTTGCCGCCCGGCAGATCACCGATCTGCGTAGTCAGCTGGAAAGCTGCACGCGGCTTCTTACCGAAATTCAGAACCAGCACCGTCCCGTCGGCCCCCTCACAACACCTTCCGCGGAAAGCGCAGACAAAGTGGCTGACGAGATCTCCGCCAGTGTAGAAGCCCTGGTCGGCACCACAGGCGAGCAAAAACCCCTCAGTCCCTTAGCCCCCTTCGCCAATGACCCCAGCGCAGATATGTTTGCCAACTTGCAATTCGGCAAAAATTACGACCCGAATAAACGATAAAATTTAATGCATTGAAAAGGACAGGTGTCCACCGTTTCCCTGCTTTCAGAGAGCTGCCGTTTGGTGCGAGGCAGCAGCAGTGTGGTGGGCATATCCCCTTTGAGCAGCATACCGAACCCTTTGGGCAGTAGGCTATGCCGGTGGCACCCGATACCGTGCATTCGAGTGCCGGGGTATTCCCGGAATGAGAGTGGTACCGCAGAGGTCACAATGCCTTTGTCTCTTATTGGAGACAAAGGCATTTTTGCAGGAAATATCACACTGAAAGGTTTTGGCGGGAGCAAGCCCCCGCCCTACAATATAAATTTTCTGACGGAGGTAAAATCCAATGGAATACAAAAACACGATCATCACCCCGAAAACCGACTTTCCTATGAAGGCGGGTCTGCCCCAGCGGGAGCCTGCAATGCTCCAGCGTTGGGAGGAAACCGACCTTTATAACGCCCTGTTAGAGAAAAACAAGGATCTGCCCCCCTTTATTCTTCACGACGGCCCTCCCTTCTCTAATGGCTATATTCATATGGGTCACGCGCTCAACAAGTGCCTGAAGGACTTTATTGTCCGCAGCCACGCAATGATGGGCTTCTACACCCCCTACGTCCCCGGCTGGGACAA
>JAZSDE010000122.1:0-26109 GCA_045531015.1 Faecousia sp. | reverse complement strand
CGGGACGGATCCTCGTCCGGGAGTCCGGCACGGAGCCGGTGATCCGGGTTATGGTGGAGGCTGCCACCAAAGAGGAGTGTCAGCGGTGCGTAGATCAAGTTGTAGATGTGATCTGCGCCCGGGGTCACGCACGTGTATAATTTCCTTATCCCTCTGCTTTGGCAGAGGGATAATTGCGAAAAAATGTAAAAAATTATTTACATATAAATTACAAATAGTACTTGCATTTTTTGGCAAACTAAGCTATTATATAGAAAAGTTAGCACTCAGGTGAGTTGAGTGCTAATTAAAATGTAGATATGTGGGTATACCCAATCTAAATACCGAATATGGAGGAATGTATATGAAACTCAGACCACTTGCAGATAACATTCTGCTCAAAGCCGCCGAAGCAGAGGAGACTACCTCTTCCGGCATTATTCTGGCAACCACCAACAAGGAAAGCTCCGGCATATTCACAGTTGTGGCTGCAGGCCCCGGTACTAAGGACGCACCTGTGACCGTTAAGGCGGGCGACAAGGTTGTGGTTGGCAAGTACACCGGCAGCGAGTTTAAGCTGGATGGCGAGGACTACAAGTTTGTACGGCAGGACGAGATCCTGGCAATCGTTACCGAGTAATGAGGGAGGAGTAAAACTATGGCAAAAATGATTATTTACGGCGAGGATGCCCGCAAGAAGCTGCTCACCGGTATCGATAAGCTGGCAGATACCGTTAAGGTTACCCTTGGCCCCAAGGGACGTAATGTGGTGCTGTCTAAAATGTACGGCGCGCCGCTGGTCACCAATGACGGTGTGACCATTGCTAAGGAGATCGAGCTGGAGGATGCCTTCGAGAATATGGGCGCACAGCTCATTCGTGAGGTGGCTACCCGCACCAATGATGTTGCCGGTGACGGCACCACCACCGCCACTGTCCTTGCACAGGCCATCACCCACGAGGGTCTCAAGAACCTCTCTGCCGGTGCAAATCCTATGGTGATGCGAAAGGGTATTGAGAAGGCTGTGGAAGCAGCTGTTGCTGCTATCAAGGAGCATTCTGTTCCGGTTAAGGGTTCTGAGGACATTGCCCGTGTCGGTACCGTTTCCTCCGGTGATGCTGCCATCGGCGCGCTGATCGCAGAGGCTATGGAGAAGGTGGGCACCGAGGGTGTTATCACCATCGAGGAGAGCAAAACCGCCGAGACCGGTCTGGACGTGGTAGAAGGCATGCAGTTTGACCGGGGTTATATCTCTCCCTATATGGTCACCGATACCGATAAGATGGAAGCCGTTTTGGACGATGCGTATATCCTGATCACCGACAAGAAGATCGCCTCCATTCAGGAGATCCTGCCTATTTTGGAGCCTATTGTCAAGGCCGGCAAGAAGATGATGATCATTGCTGAGGATGTAGAGGGCGATGCGCTGGCGACACTGCTTGTAAACCGCCTGCGGGGCAACTTCAATGTTGTCTGTGTTAAGGCACCCGGTTTTGGTGACCGCCGCAAGGAAATGCTGCAGGATATTGCTGTGCTTACCGGCGGTACTGTCATCTCCAGCCAGCTGAATATGGAATTGACAAATACCAAGCTGACCGATCTGGGTCGCTGCCGTCAGATTGTTGTGACTAAGGATACCACTACCATCGTAGACGGTGCCGGTGATCCCGAGAATATCAAAGTTCGTGCCCACAGCATCCGCGCTGCCATTGCAACCACTACTTCTGACTATGACCGTGAAAAGCTGCAGGAGCGTCTGGCAAAGCTCTCTGGCGGTGTTGCCGTTATCAAGGTCGGCGCACAGACTGAGGTGGCTATGAAGGAGCAGAAGCTCCGTGTTGAGGATGCCCTGAATGCGACCCGGGCTGCTGTTGAGGAAGGTATCGTAGCCGGTGGCGGCACGGCACAGGTCAACGCCATCGCTGCTGTAGAGAAGTTGGTCGCAAAGCTCTCCGGTGACGAAAAGACCGGCGCAAAGATCATTGCAAAGGCTCTGGAAGCGCCCATCCGCCAGATCGCAGAAAATGCCGGTGTGGACGGCAGTGTAGTCTTTGAGAAGATCAAGTCCTCCAAGAAGATCGGCTACGGCTACAACGCCTACACCGAGACCTATATGGATATGATCGAAAACGGCATCGTTGATCCTACCAAGGTGACCCGTTCCTCTCTGGAAAACGCAGCCTCTATCGCGGCCTGCGTGCTGACCACCGAAAGCTTGGTGGCTACAAAGCCTGATCCTGCGGCTGACGCAGCTGCAGCTGCAGCTGCTGCACAGGCCGGCGGAATGTATTAAGAAAACAATTGCCCTCTGATTTGGAGGGCAATTTTTGTTTGCTGTTGCTGTTTCTTGACAATTCCGGGCAGTTGCAATAAAATAGAGGCAGAAAAAGGAGAGGAGCTGTTTCTATGAAAAGATTGCTTTCGCTATTTTTATCTTTATTGCTGATTGTGAGCCTTGCTGCCTGCGTGGAGCCTGCGCCGGAGCCGGAGGGGTGGTATTCTCAAAACGGCATTACCATTACTGAAAGACAAGCGAAGAAGATCATAAACGGGGAATTTACAACGCCGAAAAACGTGATTGTTATCATCGGTGACGGTATGGGTCCCAACGATATTAAATTAGCAGAGGAATACGCAGACGGCGTTTATGATTTTGGCTTGGTGCTGAACCAAATTCCCAATCATGGACTCTCCTATACCTATTCTGCAACAAATGCGGTTACCGACTCTGCCGCTTCCGGCACGGCCCTTTCTACCGGTTTTAAGACCAAGAATGGCTATATCGGTAAGAACCAATGGGGGGAAGACCTGCCCACGATGGCTGAGATCGCCCGTGAGGCCGGCAAGAAGATCGGTATTATTACCGACGAGGATATTTGCGGCGCAACACCTTCTGCGTTTGTAGTCCATAATATCTCCCGAGATAACCGCAGTGAGCTGGCAAGCGCTATGATCAAATTCCGACCTGATGTACTTATGAGTCAGGATCACGATGGTACTATGTTTATGCTGGATGCGGAAGGCCGTCAGATTTTCGATAACGAATATTTGGTGGCGAAAGACTTTAGACGGTTCGATTCTGTGCTGGAAACTGATCCTAATTGCGAAAAGCCTTTCTGGGGCTTTTTGGACGGCTATTCCAGCATTGCGTCAGATAACCTTGCCCAATGCGCAGAGGTGGCATTAAAGCGGTTGCAGAACGAGAACGGCTTCTTTCTGATGATTGAGAGCGCAGGTACAGATAAATATGGCCACAGAAACGATATGAAGGGTAAACTCAACAGCGTAGTGACCTTGGACCGGACGGTGGCGGCGGTACTGAAATTTATGGAAGAAAATCCTGATACGCTGCTGGTCATTACCTCTGACCACGAGACTGGCGGTGTGCAGCTTCCCGTAACCGGGGAAGAGAGCCTCGGAGACCTGCTGACAGTGACTGAGCACACTGCGGCTGCTGTCCGCGTATTTGGTGTGGGCAAAGGTACAGAGTATTTTTCCGGCAAGATGGTAGATAATACCGATATCGCAAAATTCCTGATAAAGGCAATCAAAGGGGAATAAAAAACAGCGGAGTGGATTTCCAAGTGGATTTCCACTCCGCTGTTTTTATTTTATTAGATACTCAAACCCAAGGATCCCAATGCCTAAGATTGCCAACACGATACCAACAGCCCGGTTAAGGGTCTCGGGCTTTGCTTTGTTGGCGAATTTGGCGGCGATTTGTGCCCAAATAAAGGTAAATGCGATGCAAAGCACCATAACCAAAATGTCCGGGGAATCGCCAAGGGAGAAGTGGGAGACCGCGCCGGTCAGGGCAGTGAAGGTCATAATAAACACGCTGGTGCCAACGGCGGTTTTTAGCTCATAGCCCAGCACAGAGGTCAGGATGAGCAGCATCATCATTCCGCCGCCTGCACCGATGAAACCACAGATAAAACCAATCAGAATACCGCATAGGATCGAGCCAACACGCTTTCTTTTTTTGCTGACGGTTTCCATTTCCTGCTTTGTGGTCATAACCGGCTTGAGGATAAACTTAATACCCAATATTAGGGTCATAACGGTGCTGAAGCTTCCCATGGTCTGCGCGGGAACGATGCTGGATACATAACTGCCTACTACGGTAAAAAGCAACACCATAGTCATCATAAGAAAACCGTTTTTTACATCCAGATTTCTATTCTTATGGTAAGTGTATGCCGAAACAGCACTTGCGAGTACATCGGAGGCAAGGGCGATGCCTACGGCAGTGTAAGGCTCAATGTCCAAAAAAGTAATCAGCATAGGGCTGATCACCGCGGCAGCGCTCATACCGGCAAAGCCTGTACCCAAGCCTGCACCCATACCTGCAAAAAAGGTTACGAGTAGAATGATCCAAGTATTCAAGTAATCACCTCAACAAATAATTATAACATAATTCTGCTGAGAAGTAAAGCTACCTGTTTTGCTGCGACAGAATCCAAGCAAGGGTTTGCTCGGAGAAGGCTTTGTTCCAGGAATCGTGGCCTACACCCTCGTACAAATCAAATTTAAGATTGGGGTTACAGTCCTTTAGCTTCTCGATCATAGCAATGGTGCAGGCGGGAGAAACAACGGTGTCCTCTAATCCATGGAAGGCCCAAATGGGCATTGTAAGCACCGCTGCATTCCAAGGCATACCGCCACCGCAGCAGGGTGCGATGGCCGCAAAGAGGGCGGGATAGGCCTGGGCGGTGTACCACGTTCCAAAGCCGCCCATACTCAGGCCACAAAGGTAAATGCGGGATGTATCTGCGGAGAATTCCATAATCATTTCATCAATGAACTTACGGAGGCTTTCGATTTTTGCTACCCAAAAGGTATCTGTGGAGCATTGGGGCATAATGAGTATACAATCGTGAAAGTTGTTGTCATCCACGATTTTTTGAAAGCCGTGAACCAAAACTTTATCTAAATCCTCGCCGCCGTTTCCACGTTCGCCTGCGCCGTGAAGCTGAATAAGCAAAGCGGGTCGGTCGCTGCAATTATCAGGGATATACGCAATGTAAGGGAAAACACGATCACAGGACTCTTGTCTAATGATTTTCATATTTGTTTACCTCAGGTTTGAATATGGGGTTATTAAAAATTTATGCAGTCGGTATAATACGTGGATTTTGACTGTTTTTATTGCCCGGCACCATATTTGCGGGAATGATGATCTTTGTGTTGGATATATCCGTTCCACGCAGTGCCTGCTGCATTAGCTTGATGGCATCTGCGCCGATCTTATAGCTGTGTTGCATAATATAGGTTGGGTGGCAGTTGGGATTTACGGCTTCAAACTGCATTGGGTTAAAATCCAAATAAACAATATCAAAGGAATGCTCGTAAGGCTCACCCAGTGTGCTGAGCATTTTTGCTAAATGAAGACCGCTTGAATAGTCTGCGGTGATAATTGCGCTGATTTTTGTATTCGTATCGAGAAATGCCTGGAATCTCTCACAGAAGGAGAGGGAAGTGGGGTCTGCATCACCCTCAAAAGAATAAAAATAGGGCTTGCAGTTATGCTCACCGTACAGGGTGTTGATAAAGCTCTCCTTACGCATAGAGAGGGAGGAGTTGGTCTTGATATTGGCGTTGAAATACAAAATGTGCTTATGGCCTGTTTCCAGTAGATGATTGGCGGCTTGCCTGACCATATTTTCGTGGTCTGAGGAAACATAAGGAAGTGTCAGTCCCGGCAAAAGCCGGTCAACAAGAATCAGCGGAAATTTTACTGTGGAAAGCTGAAGAATTGTGGGATTATATATCTCGTTGTCAACGGGATAGAGAATAATTCCGTCAACATTCATTGCAATATACTTATCAATCAGTTCCTGCTCCTTTTGGAGAGACATCGAGGAACTGTCAATGAGGATTGTTTCATCTGCGTGATTGTCGATGATCGCTGAGAGTATGCTGGTTACGTGATGACTCCCAATATGGGGGAGGATGACGGCAATGCTCTTGCTTTTATCAGGGGCAGACTGGGGAATATAGCCTTGGGAGAGCAGTGTGGAGAGGATCTCCTTTTGCGTCAGTGCGTTATTAATTCTTGTGCCGCCCCGTTTCGCACGCAGGATGAGCTTTTGCTCCTCGAGCAGCGCATATGCCTTCCGCACGGTTATGCGGCTGACACCGACTTCGCTCCCAATGGTCGCTTCCGTAGGCAGCTTGTAGTCTTCCTCACCGTGGTGCTCGATAATGAGCTTTGATAAATATTCCGTTACTTTTTTGTATAAAAACGTATCTCTTTGCATATTAGCCAACCTTAATGTATTATTTTTCTTAAATTATATACCATTATTTATTTTCTTGTCAAGTGCTATTCGACATAATCTGGGTAAATTGGATAAATATGTATATAAAAAAGCGGCTTCGTCATATAAGCAGCAAAGTAATGTTTTTTAATGTATTTTATGTTATTATTATAATACATTATTATTGACTCAATGCATAAAAACTCTGTGGTTTTGCTGTTAGTTTTACACAAAAATAACTCGCTTTTGTATATTACGCATAAAATCTATTGACTATAAGGAGAAATGTGGTAATATAAAAGTGGTAAATGTTATGCTTATTTATATAATGTTATATAATCATAACAAAAACGCGGAAAAGGAGAATTAACCATGAAAGAATCCTTCAAGAAAACGGTAAGAATTATCGCAGCCGCACTGTGCCTGACAACGATGCTTGGCATCTTCGCTGCCTGTAATGAGCCGGAGAAGCCCGGGCAGACATACGATAATCTCGTAAAGCTTACCATCGATGCCGGCGGTCAGAACGCCCAGTATAATACCACAGCGTCTTTGGATTATGACAAGTTCCTCAATCCTTATCCCTATAATACACTGGAAAAACTGGTGGATGCTTGGAACGAGGCCAATGCAGAGAAGTACGGTTATTATTTTGTCGTGGCCGACAATTCCATTAATATGGACAGAGAAACAATGGCGCCTATGCTCTCCAACGGCTCCGCTCCCGAGTTGCTTTACTATCTGGGAACAACCATCGCTGAGGACCAGAGCAAGGGTTGGTTCTATGATATTTCTTCCGAGATGGAAAAGCCTAACAAGTATTCCAAGCCCGGCGAAGCAGGCAGTGCTGCATGGAAGGATATCTATGACAGCACATCTTACGCCAGCACCTTTGCGCCCAACGGTGAGAAATACACAGTTGAGCTGGAGCAGAACCCCATTGGTATTATCTACAATAAGACGCTATTTACCGCTGCAGGTATTACCGAGATTCCTGTAACCTACAAGGACTTTATGGAAGCGCAGGAAAAGCTCAATGCCTATGCCAAGTCGGTAAACAGAGGCAATCCCGGCGATGACTCTACATATATTTGTCCCTATTTCCATATGTATCCTTGGTACGATAGCTACCTGGAGTCCACACTTTGGGCAAGCGAGCTGGAATATATGGATGTTATTACGGTTGACGGTATTATCGATGCAGAGGAATATGCAAGAGCATATATGCAGAAGGATCCCGTCACCGGTGAAAGACGCTTCTCTCCCGAGGACGAAAAATATGTGGAACTGTTCCGTCTTATCAAGCAAATGACCAAGTACTATCCCACAAACTACAGCTCTTACTATGCTGAGCAGCAGTTCACAGTAGGAAATCTGGCTATGCTTGAAGTTGTAGGCGGCAGCATTCGTGAACTGGTTGACACCGTTGACGGCGCGTTCGAGATCGGTGTTATGCCTTACCCCGTGCTCACCCAGCAGCCAGAGGGCGAGGAGAGCAGTCCCTATTACACAACATTCAATGTGGATAAGTTTGTTCGCAGAGGCTTCTCAGGCTATTCCACCGGTTGGGCAGTTACCAATTCTGCTATGAATAAGGATAGCGCTGCCGGTAACACCAAGTGTGTTGACGCTTGTGTCGATATGCTGATGTACCTGAGCTGCTTCGAGAACAACGACAAGATGGTCAATGACCTGGGCTTTGCTGTGCCTCTGTCCGGCAATACTACCAACCCCTACTTCAAGGCCCTTGCGGATACCTACAAGACCGATATTGCAAACGAAAATACCGTGTCTTGGTCTTGCGCAACCGCAGGAGGCACTATGAACAAGGACTATTACGATGCATTCTATCTGTTTAGACAGGACGCCGTCGGCCTTGAGATGTCTGCCATCGAAAAGAACCTCTCCATTCTTAAAAATTCGTTTATTAATGCAGTCGATACCCTTTACAGAACGAACAAGTGGGACAATGGCGCTTGGCCCGCATACGGAACCTCTAATCAGGAAGGATAATAAGAAATGTCAAAGAGTGATACATCAAAGACTGAGAAGCTAAAGCGTTTTTTTCGTAAGCATCGAAGCTATCAGGGCGTTCTCTTTATATTGCCTGCGCTTATTCTTCTTTGCGTTTTTTGTCTGTATCCTACCGTAATGGCGTTTGTAAACTCCTTTACTGATTGGGACGGAGGCTTAAAGGCTGAGTTCATTTGGTTTGATAATTACATAAATGTATTTGCCGATGAGTTGTTTTGGAAATCGCTCCTCAATGCGGTCATTCTGACGGTCGTTGGTATGATACTGGGTAACGCGGCCTCCATTTTCTTATCTGAGATGATGTATAATCTCCGTTCCAAGATGATGCCTGCTTACAGATTTTTGTTTGTTCTCCCTGCGATGATCCCGGGAATTATCGTGCTTCTTCTTTGGCAAAAGCTCATTTTCTCGGGCTCCTCTGCAGGTTTTGCAAATACGATCCTTTCGTGGTTTGGCGGGGAGCCTCTTGAATGGTTCGCAAGTAAGGAGACTTGGGTAGTTTTTTTAAGTATTTTCCTTTACGGCTTTCCTTGGGTTGGCGGAACGTCGTTCCTTATCTACCTTGCAGGACTTAACGCAATTGATCGCAGCATTATCGATGCATCCCAGATCGATGGCTTGTCCTTTTGGGGAAGAGTGTTCAAGATCGACCTTCCGCTTATCAGCGGACAGCTCAGATACTTCCTTATTATGGGCTTTATCGGCGGTCTTCAGAACTATTCGATGCAGTATGCCATTACAAACGGCGGACCCGGCGAGGTCATCGGTAGTATGCAATCGGGAACGATGGTTCCGGGCTACTACATATTTAGACTCATTACCGGTTCCTCCAAGGAAGGCGCGTACGGCTATGCCTGTGCGATGGGCGTTGTTATGTTCGTTATTATTATGATCATAACCATCGCGAACAACAAGCTTGTTAAGTCAAAGGAGTAAGCCGTGAAAAATGTAAGATTAAACATAAACAGAAAGAAACTGACGGTTGGGCAGATTATCTCTCACCTTATCTTAATCTGCTTGCTGATTATGGTGCTGTTTCCTTTTTACATACTGATTATCAACAGTTTTAAAGCACCTGCGGATATTCTAAAAGACCCGCTGTCGTTTCCGGGCGCAGGTGGCACCCAGACAGTTACCGGCGCATTTAAGGCTGCGTGGCCGTATATTTCAAAATACATTTTCAATACCTTTAAGGTAGCCTTTCTTGAGGTTTTTGGTGTATTGCTCTTTGCCAGCCTTGGCGCATATGGTTTTTCCAGATTTAATTTTAAAGGCAAAAATGCACTATTTATGGTGTTTTTGGCCTTTATGATGATCCCTGGTATTCTGACACTTGCCACCCAGTATTCCCTCGTGTATTCCACACTAAACCTAAAGCAGACCTATGCAGGTGTTATACTCCCGGCCATTGCCGGCGGTATGCCAATCAATATCTTCCTTATGAAGACGTTTTTTGATGGCCTGCCTTCTGACATTTACGAGGCTGCTGAAATGGATGGTGCAAGCAAGCTCAGCTGCTATTTTAGAATAGCGATCCCGCTGAGTACACCGATCCTTTTCACCGTGGGACTTTCCACTCTGCTTGGCGCCTGGAATGATGTGATTTGGGCAAGACTTATTCTTTACGGCGCAGAGGATCTCTACACCATCGGCGTCGGCGTATTTACCGTGTTCGGCTCAACCGCAGCAAAGATTCCCGATACAGTGATCTATGCCGGTTATTGCCTGGCATCCCTGCCACTGCTGATTGCGTTCTTCTTTACGTCAAAGCAGTTTATTAAGGGACTTACGGATGGCGCAGTCAAGATGTGATCATGGATAGATAACTGATAATCACAGCGAGGTAAAAATATGAAGAAAATAGCTTTCTTTTTGGCTATAACAATGCTTTTCTCGGCCTTGTTGGGCTGTGAAGGAATTTTCCCTACACCTACAGAACCGGGTGACGAACCAAAGCTTGTTGAACGGGAGCTTCTCTTTGATAAGAATTTTGAGCAGGGGATTAAGATTTCCAATCTCAACTCCCATCAGGTAGGCTATACTTGGTGGAAGTATGGCAATGCAGAAAACGATGAGCCTTTTTGGTCGCTGGGGCAATATTGCGATCTGTCTGCCACAAGAGCAAATTACGATGCAACAAGGAATGATCTGTCCCTGGGCAACGAGCTTTTTGATATTCCCGCATACGGAATTACAGGTACGGACGGCGATTATTTCACCCTTACAAATGCGTCCGGAAGCAAGTATATATCTGTTAACCCCAAAACCGGCGCATATAATCTCAACGTTGACACCACAAGGGAATATGTGGATCAGGAAACAGGCAAACCGGTCATTCGCAAAAACGGTGAGGACTGGGTGCATATGATTATCCAGCAGACGCCCGGTGTGGTTTATCTTGATCAGGTGGAATCCTTTATTATGGAGTTGGATTTCACGATCACAGAGAATATTGAATATGACAATGCAATCGGCGCTTCCCAGTTCCAGTGGATCTTCTCTGTTCACGACAAAGAGAGTGTACTTGGCGATTACATGTGGTTCAACGTAACACTTTTCGATAACCGCTATGAGATATTCCCTGGCACGCAGCTTTATGACGGTGGGAAGGCAGACTCTACCGGTAAGTTCATATACGCGCCCACGGGTCAGGAGCTTTTCCCTGAAAGCGGCGGAAAGGTCATGGTAGGGGAGACTTATCACGTAAAGCTGGATCTCAAAGAGTATATGAAAGCGGCATTCGAGCTTGCGAAGCTTAAGGGCGCTCTTTCGGAGTCCCAATGGGAAAATATGGCGGTAAACGGTTTTAACATCGGCTGGGAGGTTTCTAACCTTGCAAAGGTCGGCGTAAAGATCGAAAATATGTCTTTGAGAGTGGTAGAATATGAGAAATAAATTCATCAGAGCCATTGCCCTGACACTGACAATGGCCATAGGAGTAATTATGTTCAGTGGTTGCGAAATAGTTAATGGCCTGTTGGGACCAACGCCCACGGAAGGTCCCACCCTTACATGGGATACGGTGACAGAAGGACAGCTGCTTGAAAGACCGCAGGTAAACGGCGGTGGCACTGTAGAGCTTCTGCGTGACCTGAATTTTTCCAGAGGTTTTTCTGTAACCCTTTTCCACGCAAACTCTTCCAACGGAAATCTGGCCGGCTATCTTAATTATGATGGCAACAAGGCAGCGGGGGACAGCGTCTGGCGTATGGCACAATGGGGCTGTACCAAAGATATGGTTGCCGACGGAACCCTTGAGAGAGACGGCTCTGTGATTACCTATAATGATGAAGGCAAATTCCTTCAGGTCGATTCTTCAAAGACCGGTGCTATCACCCTCGGTATCAAAGGCAGTGAGGAGTACACAAAGGATGCTGACGGCAATATCCGCGAGCGTACCGACAGTACAGAAAACTGGCCGCACATACTGATCGAGCAGGGCGTAGGTACAGACACAAGCGGATGTGAGCACCTTTATATGGAGGTTAACTATCAGGTAACAAAGTGCGAAAGCCTTGTAGACAGAACCCTCTATCCGCTGAATCCCGACCTCAATGCAGCGCAGTTCCAGTGGTTTATTACCCTTACGGATATGAATCCTGACAGTGAAAGCTACGGCAATTCTATGTGGTTTGGCTTCTCAATGTTCGACACCCGCGCAATGGATGGCACCCCGGGAGGCTTTGCATCCTATGACGGCGGCAAGGAGGACAGCACGGGCCTGTTTATCTATATGCTGTCACTACAGTCTGTCGCCGGACAGCAGCCCGGTTCGGTAAATATTCCAACATCTGTTGTAGGCAAGAATGTCAGTGTTAAGGTAGATATTCTACCTTATATCAGTCAGGCCCTGAAGATCGCCCGGCAGAACGGTGCGATGAAGGGTGCAAGCGCAGACCAGCTTATGATCGGTAGCACCAATATCGGCTGGGAACTTCCCGGTAACTACGATGTTGAGGTAGATATTTCCTATCTCAATATGTATAAATCGAATTAATTATGGCTTGCCATATTAATTAATAATTTACTTTAGGAGGCAATTATGAAGAAACGATTTTTAGCGTTGTTACTTGTAATCGCAATGGCGGTTACGGCATTCACACTCACACCAGTATTTGCAGAAGAAGCGGCAACAACTCCTGCCGGTACTACTTCTGCAACGCCCACCATCGTAGGCACTGCCGACAGCGACTGGAGCCGGAGCTATGACACGCCCGCTGTTATGCAGTTTGCAGAAAACGGCTATACGGAAGTTTCTAATCTTGCCGGTTGGGGCGTTCGTGCACATTACAATCACCTTGTTAAGTTTGACGGCCTTGAACTCAGCTTCAGAGCTACCACCAAGCTGAAGGACTGCGTAGGCATTATTTTTGCCAGTTCCCAGGGCGCATACTTTGGCGAATCTCCCTTGGCTATTACATACTGGAATGACCCGTGGAGCGCAGGACAGGCAAGACTCCACATTGCGGATGGTCACAACCATGCGTCCGCTTCCGTTGTTCGTGCAATGCCCGATATGAATTCCTTTGCAGGCATTAGCGAAGCCACGAATATGGTTTGCAATCAGGCGGAAACTATGGGCTGGACTATTAAATTCGAGAGCTACAATGACGAGTTCTACTCCGTAAAAATCACCATGACCGACAGCACAATGTGGGAGATCAACGCAAACTACAATGCAGAAGAGAAGAGCTGCACCGTATACCTTCCCAAGGCAACTGTAGCACCTATTCTCAATGAAAACGGCGAATGCTACGTTACCGCTGCAGGCTTCCCCGAAGCCGCTCTCGGAAATCCCCCAACTGCAATTCAGGTCAAGATCGTTGACGATAACTACAGAGCATATATGGCAAGTGAAGCTGTAACCGGCGCGATTGCAAAGGTTGAGGCTTACAAGACCGCAGCTTCTGCTATCACCGATGCAGCTTCCTATGACGCAGCTATGGCAGCAAGAGAAGCAGCCATCGCTTGTGCCGGAGGTCTCCGTGCAAGAGAGCTGGCTGAGCTTGGCTTGATTGTTGGTAGTGTCGATGCCGAGCTGGCAGCCAACGAAGAGATCGTTCTGCTCATTAAAAAGGCAGTCACTGACAAGATCGATGCAGCAAAGGCTGCGTATGAGGCTTTGATCGCCGATCCCGCAACCCTCAATAACGAGTCCCTCGCAGCTGCTCTGGGTCTGACCGATGCTGCGAAGGCAGAATATGCAAACCGCGCTTCTATGCTAAGCGAGGAAGTCAAGGCTGAGATCGATACTGCCATTGCAGACCTTGATTACACCCACGATTACTGCATCGCACTCCAGTGGGTAACTACTTACGAGGGAAAGATCACTGCTCTTGATGCAGCAAATCCCGCGATCGTTGACGCACTGGTTGAAGTAAAGGCTTACAGAGAAGCCTACGAAACCACAACCGCTTACACCAAGATCACCACCGTTCTGACTGCAGAGCACAAGGCTGCATTTGAAGCCGCGATCGCAGCAGCTGATGCAGAGGTTGTAAATATTGAAAAGGTTGTTCTTCCTCAGCTGAAGGAGAACTACATCGCAGCAGCGGAAGAGAAGCTGAAGGCTGACCTGACCATCAAGCCCAATCTGGACGATGCCAAGGCTGCTTACGCCGAGATCGCAACCTTCGTTACCGTTACCGAGGCTGACGGCGAGCTGTATACCCGTTATGTAGCTTGCTACGATGCACTGAAGGCTGCTTGCGAGACTTACATTCGCGGTCAGATCACGGCTGTAACCGGTCTGCTTGACAAGGAATACACCATTCTTGACGAGTTCAAGGCTGTTCGCAATCAGTTTAAGTCCATTAAGCTGGACTATCTGATGGAAGAGAACGCCGAGATCGCAGCAGAGCTGACTGCGCTCGAGGCTAAGATCTCCGCAAACGTCTTCTACTATGTGAATTCCACCAGCATTCCCAAGGTCGAGTGGAATGCTTCCGGCCTGGCAGTTGAGTCTAAGCCCGAATTCCCCGCACGTCTCAACTACAACAAACCCCTTAACCTCAAGACTGGCGCAGAAGTTGTTGTGGAACTGACAAGCGCAGCTTTCTACAATGACAATACCAAGGCAAACAACCTTTGCTTTAATCTCCTGGCAGCGCCTGATTCCTATAAGTCCATGAGTGACGGTATCTCCATCATCGTATGGCTGTATCCCACCGAATCCAATGTTCAGATCATGAACTACACCGACACACCTCTGGCAAACCAAGCCATTGCAACGCCTCTGGACGGCGGCAAGATCACCATTTCCGCGAAGTATGAGGAGTACTACAGCTTCGTAGAGGATGCTACGTACTGGGCTTATGTTATCAAAGTGAACGAGGCTGAGTTCGTACTCACCCGGGAGACACTCACAAAGGAAGGCCACGATGTTCCCGATGAGGTCTACTTCTCCATGGGCTCCTTCGCAGACAACAAGGAGAATCCCAATATCCTGACTCTGGTAAGCGCAAACGGCGTAGAGTTTGGCAAGCCCGACGAGGAGCCGGAATGCACAGAACACATTGATGAGAATGCAGACGGCAAGTGCGACAGCTGCGGCGCGGATGTTGAGGTACAGCAGCCTGAGGATCCCACCGATCCTACGGATCCTGACAACGGGGAAGAAAAGCTGACTCTCATCCAGAAGATCGCTCGCTTCTTCAGAAAGATCGTCGATACCATCAAGAACTTCTTTGCTGGTTTGATCGGTAAGATCACCGGAAAATAAGGATTCAAAATTTCATAGCAAAACATTCGATCGGGGAGCATTGCGCCCCGGTCGGATTGACGGCAAATCGTTCTTGGATTTATCGTAAGTAAATCCGGACATTACGGCTTCCGGGTGTTATTGTATAATGCCCGGAAGTTTTTATAAAAGAGGATTTCACGGCAAATGAGGTGTATGCAATTGAAAAAAATCAGAAAATTTTTGTCTCTGTTACTTGTGTTTGCTATGCTGCTTCCCATTTTAGGTTGCGATGCGTGGAACGAATTTTGGGACGAGTTTAACGGTACGACCGGAACACAGGATCCCACGCAGCCAACAAAGCCGGAGAATGGCGGAAATACGGATATCCCGGGAGACGAAACGAATATGAATATATACACACAGCCCTTCTGGGTTGGTAATACAATGTACGATGAGAGCGTGCTGCTTATTGCAAAAACGGACGATCAGGGAAATGTCATCGAGGCCCCCCGCGCAAAGCTCCTTTTTGCAGCAGACGACATTAAGACGGTCACCTGGTACTTCCACGAGGATAACGGTTCCCAGGTCAAGACATTCAAAGAGGGTGTGGACTTTGTTTACGAGGATGGATACCTCGTCGCTTTGGGAAGCGTTGTTCGCAACGATATTTTGGAGCTTAATGAATTTGAAACCAATATGCCTTATGTGACGGATAAGATGCTTACAGGTCAGCAGAAATTCCCCGGACTTACCTTGCAGTCCGATATTCCCTCAAAAACCACGGGTCTTTGCCTGCCCTTTACAGAGGGGTATCAGATCGTTCAGATGCAGCTGAGCGTGACTTATACGCACGCCGGAGACCTGTGGACGGGTGCTGCACCCGAATACCTGGGCGAAACGACTCTGAAAAAGACACTTGCTAAGCTCCAGAATAAAGCGGAACTAAACCTGCTGGTCTTTGGTGACAGCATCTCCACCGGCGCCAACTCTTCCTCTGTCCTCGGTATCAATCCGAAACTTCCCACTTGGCCGGAGCTGTTTGCAAGCGGACTCTCCTCCCATTATGGCGGCGTGGTCAATCTGAAAAATACCAGCGTCGGCGGTTGGACTTCGTCTAATGGTGTCGGCGGCGGTACAGGCTGGGTAAACGGTATGCAGGTGCAAAAACCCGGTCTTGCAACCCAGTTTGCAAATGGCGAATTAAAGGGTTTTAAGCCTGACCTTGCTATCATCGGCTTTGGTATGAACGATGCTACCCTCGGACTTCCTATCGATACCTTTTGCAACAATATTATGGGGATGATCAAGACCGTTCGTCAGCAAAATCCTGATTGCGAGATCATTCTCCTTGGAACGATGCTTGCCAATCCTATGGCAAAAAATCAATCCAAGAATCAGACGGAATATACCGAATATCTCGGAAAGCTGGCAAAGAACTATGAAAATGTAGCAGTTATTGATATCGGTGCTATGCATCAGGATCTTTTGGATGCCGGCAAGCACTATACCGAAATGTCCAGCAACAACGTAAACCATCCCAACGACTTCTTTGCTCGCGTGTATGCGATGAATCTGCTTGCCTCCCTCGTAGAGTATGATTATGAGGTCGCCGCACCGGAAACGATCTATGAGAAGTATACCAATGCTGGCTATCAGGCGCTTTTTGAGGATCCCTTCCTCAAAAACGGTGTTACTGTTTTGAAGCCTGACGGAGCGACGGCAGGTGTGATCTCCGGCACAAATGCCAACGGAGCGGCTTGCTGGACCTTTCCCCAGTGGGGCTCCAAATACGATCTTTACGACTATGCGGAAAGAAATTATTTTAAGGGCGGCGATGCCTTTACCTACATATCTGACGGCAAGCAAGTGGGCGGCGTTAACATTCCCGGTAAAATACTGACCGTTGACAGCACGGACGGCTCCATTTATATGGAGCTGAATGCCGAGGCGGAATATGACAGCCCCCGTCAGGATGGCGAGAGCTGGCCTCATACATTACTGTCGCAGGATTTTGGCCCCGACCTTGTGCGCGTCAGCGAGCTGGATGACCTGGTTATGAATATGCGCTACGAGATCACAAAGTTTGAGGACTGTATGGGCAGCACCGCAGACAGCAATAAGCACTGCGCCCAGCTTGTCTGGTACATCACAATCCAAAACAGAACACAGGGGCATAAAGACTACGGTAAATATGTTTGGTTTGGCATCACCCTTTGGGATAACCGCATCTCCGGCGCGGCTTCCGGCGGCTTTGCAGCGGAGGATGCTGGCAAGGACGATGCGACCCACGCGTTCATCTATCAGCCTTCCTCTGCACTTGTGCATCCCAATGGCAAATGCCCCGTGGTAAACGAGGACAGAACTGTTGATTTCCATCTGCTGGATGCTGCAAGAACAGCCTTCAACACCGCCAAGGAGAGAGGCTATTTGGGAGATACTACTTGGGAAGATATCTATATCGGCGGAATGAATTTCGGCTGGGAGGTTACAGGAACTTACAATGTGGCCGTTCAAATAGACTCTGTCGGTGTATATTGTAAGTAAGCGTGTATAGGGAATAAGATTATGTACGGATTGGATAGAAACAAAAATTTTAGCGAGACCGTTTACGACATAGCAGATGAACCCGTTTTAGCTACTCTGTTTACCACAGGAAACGGCTATATGGGCGTTCGGGGCAGTTTTGAGGAATTTGGCTCGCAGCGGGTGCAAGGCGCGTTTGTCCGCGGCTTTATCGATGAGATCATTGAGGTAACCGAGCCCTTTACGGACAATGAGTATATGAAAAAATACTACTTGGACGAAAACAAGCTCAAGACCTTCGAAAAGCAGGATAGCTGTGTCAATATGCACGATTTCCTTGCGTTCAAGATTACCATTGGCGAGAAAATGTTCTTCCCTTGGGAGGGAATGATCGTTAAGTGGCACCGCTTTCTTAATCCTATGACGGCGGTTTATACAAGAACGCTTGTGTGGGATGACGGAGAGGGAAACAGAACAGAGCTTACATTTGAACGTTTTGCATCCTTTGACGATGAGCATCTCTTCTGCCAAAAAATCACCGTAAAGCCGCTCAATCACGATTTGCCCATTAAGGTGATGTCCGGCATTGATACCTCCATCAAGACAGGCGGTCAGTTTATTACCAAGACCGATCTTTTGGAGATCGAGGGAACGGACATCCTCCACAGATACCACGCGGTCAATAAATACGGCTTTTCCGCCTGCTATGGCATTAAGAATGTATTTCCTGCAGGCAAAATCCTCGGAAAATACGAGGAGAACGGCACAGTGGGGGTAGAGTACCTGTGCGATGGTGCAAAGACCTATACCTTCGAGAAGATCACCTATATTGTGACTGACAGAGATACAGAAGCAGATATTACCGTCTGCGCAAGCGAGAAGCGCAAAGCAGCTTTGGATTATGCAAGGCTAAAAAAAGCCCATCTTTCTGCCTATAAAGCCTACTTTGCGATGATGGATATAAAGATCGAGGGCGATGACGAGGTAGATGCTTATCTCCGTTTCGCAAGCTATCACACGGCTATTTCTGCGGCAATGCACGACAGTGTTCACGGCATTTCAGCCAAGGGCCTTACCGGCGAAAGATACAATCAGTTCGTTTGGTGGGATTGCGAGATCCACCAAATGCCGTTTTTCCTACTGACTGCTCCCGAAACAGCGAAAAATGCCCTGATGTATCGCTATAGAATGTTGGACCAGGCAAGGAAAAATGCCCGGGAAAAGGGCTATGACGGCGCGATGTATGCATTCTGCTCGTCTGTAAATGGCGACGAAAGAGTATGGCAGTATGCCCGCCATCCCTTTATGCAGATCCATATCAACTCGGACATTCCTTACGGTATCATCAATTATTATCGCTACACCGGCGATCGGGAATTTATGGTCAGTTACGGTATGGAAATGATTTTGGAGTGCCTGAAATTCTGGGTCTCCCGCGTTAGCCTGCACGGTGACAGATACGAAATCCGCGAGGTTACGGGTACAGATGAGCATCATCCCTATGTGGACAACGATGCCTATACAAACTACTGTGTAAAATTCGCCTTTGACCGCTTCCTATCCCTTTGCGATGAGCTTTCTTACGAAGTAGATGCTGCTCTCCTTGCAAAAATGGGGGAGATCTCAGAAAAGCTCTATCTGCCTATGTGTGAAAACGGCCTGATTCCCCAGTTTGACGGCTATTTTGAACTTTCCCGTTCCTTGGAGGAGCAGGGAAAGGGAACATTAAAGCAGTTCCAAATGAAGAAGAGCGGTCTGTATCACAAAAGCCAAATTATCAAGCAGCCTGACGTGATTTTACTTTACACAATGGTTGACGTAGGTGTTGACAGAAGCCATTTTGCGGAAAATTGGGATTATTACGAGAATATGTGCGAGGTCAGCTCCTCGCTGACGTTCCCGGTACACGCCATCGCCTCTGTGCAGAATAAGCAGCTTCTTTCTTTCCGTAAGAATTTGCTCAATACCGTCAAAATGGATGTGGACGATATCCACGGCGTTGCGTGGCAGGGTGTGCACAGCGGTTGCTTGGCTGGCGGCTACCTATCGGTCATTTACGGTATTTTCGGACTTTCTGTGCAGGACGGTGTCCTCTGCCTGAATCCTGTCAGGACACTCTTTGATGGCGTCACCGCCCATTTCTTCTACAAGGGTACGAAGATAACCCTTAGTATGATGAACGGCGAGCTGACCGTTAAAAAGAAAGGTTCCGGCAATATCAAAGTCAGGATATCGGGTGGCGATGAAACAGTGCTGAAAAATACTCTTAGCTACAAAATGTGAGGTGCGGTATGAAAGGATTTATATTTGACCTTGACGGTGTTATCGTTTCTACCGACGGACTTCACTATCTTGCTTGGAAGCAAATGGCGGACAAAGAGAATATCTACTTTGATGAGGAGATCAATAACCGTCTGCGGGGTGTCAGCCGTATGGCAAGCCTTGAGATCGTGCTGGAACGATCAGGCAGAGCCTATAGCGAGGAAGAGAAGCAGGCCCTTGCCACCTATAAGAATGATGTCTACAAGGAGCTTCTAAAGAGCCTGACCCCCAATGATATTCTTCCCGGTGTAACAGAGGTCTTAAACGGCCTGCGCGCTCGGGGCTATAAGCTGGCCATCGGCTCTTCCAGCAAAAATACACCGGCTATCCTAAAGCATATCGGTCTCGAAGGCTTCTTCGATGCGGTTTCCGATGGTAACAACATCACCCATAGCAAGCCTGACTCCGAGGTGTTTATCAAAGGCGCGGCTTTTTTGAGCCTTGCCTGTGAAGAATGCTATGTGGTAGAGGATGCAAAAGCCGGTGTGGATGCCGGCAAAGCGGGCGGTTTTACTACCATCGCTGTAGGCGATGCCTACGGTTATGAAAAAGCAGATTACAGCATTAAGCATTTTGAAGAAATACTTAACATAGCCAAATAATCATAAGCGGCCGCGGCAAACCTCTGTTTGCCGCGGCCTTAGTTTGCTGAAGAGTCCAGCCACCATCTATTGTTTACAGTTATTATTTAGGCGCTTTTTGCATTCCTTATTATTTTGAAAATTTAAAAGGATAAAAGCAAAAGTCTTTTTCATATCAATCTCCTTTGTTATTTTGTTTTTTGCATTTAAAATAGCAACCATAATGCTTTTAATTGCAGAAAAGTCACCCCCTGAATTTGTAAAATTCATATGAGCAAAACCTCACTTGGCCTCACACTAAAGTCGGTGAAGTAATCCGGTGGTAGCCCATATCTGATTAAGTAACAAAATGTTACATTTAAAGTGTAACATAATGTTACAATAAATGCAAGAGGTGATTGGATGATTGGGCTAAAAAATATTCGAAAAAAGCGCAATTTAAATCAGCAAAAGGTCGCTATGGATTTGAATATTTCAAGAGAAGCGTTATCCTATTACGAAAACGGTAGGCGGGAACCGTCCCTTGCACTGTTAGTGGCTATGTCGAAATATTATAATGTTTCGATTCATTATTTGATTACCGGCGAAGAATTCCAAAAAAGATGAACCTATTTTCTCTTTAAAGAGAGTAGGTTCATTTTTGTTTATGGCAGTATAATCTTCTCCTGTTTACAGATACTAACAGCGTAATTTGTAAAATTATTGTAGGGGACGGGTTTCCTGTCCTGCGGGAGGTGAAACGCCTCCCCTACAAGATGTCTGTAAAGGAGATAGAAATATATGAAAGCTACCGGTATTGTAAGAAGAGTGGACGATTTAGGTCGTATTGTGATTCCCAAGGAGATTAGACGCACACTCAAGATTCGCGAGGGTGACCCCTTGGAAATCTATACAGAGAAAGATGGCGGAGTGATTTTCCGTAAATACTCGCCGATGGGGGAACTGCAGGATTTTGCGGCGCAAATTTGTGAGTCCATCGGGGATAATGTGGGCTGTATTGCGGCGGTGGCTGATCGGGATGGGATCATTGCCCTGTCCGGTGCGCCGAAACGGGAACTGATGGATAAGCCCAATTCCCGGGAACTGGAAAAGCTGATGGAGAGCCGCAAAACTTACCGCTACACTGCCGGAGACAACCGCATCGCCGCTGCCGAGGGGACAGACAAGTATCATTTAGGTGTGGCAACACCCATTTTGTGTCAGGGCGATCTGCTGGGCTGTGTTATGCTGCTGCTGGGCGAGGGGGATGCACCGCTTCAGGAAGCGGATCAGCGCCTTGCGCAGACCGTGGCGGGCTTTTTGGGCAAGCAGATGGAAAGCTAAAAGGAGGGTGCCGGGCACCCTCCTTATTTGCATTTAAAACGGGTTTGTATCTCAGCAATGCCCCGCCACAGAACTGTATCGGCTTTTTCTCCTAAAATGTCACGGAGGTAGGTTTCCTCGGTTGTACTGCTGTGGGGGACGCTCCATGCGCCTGCATCGGTGCCTGGGGCGAGCAGACCGCCTATAGAAGCAAATGCGGCGCAGTTTTCTGCGGCACTTTCAAAAATCTTAATGACAGCTTTTTCGGAAAAACGGCCTTTTCCCCGGAGATTGCCAATGGTGGAGAGGGTAGGCACCCAGACGGTGCGGTTTTCTGCCATTGCCTGCAAGGCATCTTTATCTAAGTAAGCGCCGTGCTCAATGCTGTCTACACCGCTTACGGCGGCGGCCTCGGCGGTCCGTGGGCCGTTGCAGTGGGCCATCACTGCAAAGCCCTCCTCATGGGCGATATGGATCAGCTCATGAATTTCCTCTGCGGGTAGCCCCTCCTCGGTCAGTACGCCAAAGCAGTCGAAGTCCATAAGGCCGGAGATCATAATTTTAATAAAGTCGCAGCCTTCACGACCCATTTTTTTCACAAGGGCTGCATATTCTTTGAGATCTTCGTAAGTCTCTCCAATGAATGCGCCGTAGTGATCTTTTTTGCAGAGAGGGGAGAGAGGCGTGCGGTAGGTGATGCCGTACTGTGGCGCAATTTCCCGGGCGGCTTTGCCTACGCCCCAGCGGTCACCGCCGTCCCGGAGATAGGTATAGCCTTCTGCTTTGTAGGTTTGGAGTACTTTGCGGATAAATTCCTTGTCTGGCTTGGCACGATGCCGGAGGATGGCGGCTTTCCAATCTATACCGTCTAAAACCATATGAATATGGCAGTCACTTTTCATCGAAATTGCCCCCTTTCCTTCACTTAGTATAGCAAAATGACGGGAAATGTCAAATGAAGGATTATAGTTGCTTTTTTGGAAGACTTCCGTTATAATATATCGGAAAACGAACAAAAGAGGAATTATTATGGCAGCAAATACACTGGATAACAATAAAATGCGAACGATGCCCATAGGCAAGCTCCTTTTCAATATGGCGCTTCCTTTGGCGCTTTCTATGCTGGTACAGGCGCTTTATAACGTGGTAGACAGTATCTATGTCTCCCGCATTTCCGAAAGCGCGGTAACGGCACTTTCTTTGGCTTTCCCCGTTCAGCACCTGATCATCGGCTTTGCCACCGGTATCGGTGTGGGTATGAATAGCCTGCTGAGTAAATCCCTTGGCGAAAATAACCGCCAGCGGGTCAATCAGGCGGCAGGCAACGGTATCTTCCTGATGCTCATAGCTGTGGTGCTGTTTATGATCTTCGGCTTTGTTGGCGCACGTCCTTTCTTTTCGGTGCAGTCTTCCGTGGAGGAGACTGTAAACGGCGGCACGGACTATTTAACCATTTGCTGCGTTTTCTGCGTTGGCCTTTTTGTGGAGGTGCTGGGTGAGCGGATGCTGCAGGCTTCCGGCCGAACGGTTTTTACGCTTTTTACACAGGGCACCGGTGCAGTGGTTAATATCATTTTAGACCCGGTCTTTATTTTCGGTGTGCCGGCCTTGGGCATTCCTGCCCTCGGTATGGCGGGTGCGGCCATTGCCACAGTCATTGGTCAGTGGATCGCGGCGATCTTAGCAGTGATCTTTAACCTGACAAATAATCCTGATGTCCAGTTTGGCCTGAGATTTATCCGTCCCGACCTCAAGGTGCTCAGAAAGATGCTGTCTGTGGGTATTCCCTCGATTATTATGATGGCCATCGGCTCGGTAATGACCTTCTCTATGAACGGCATTTTCCAAAGCTTTAAGGACTACGGCGAAACGGCTACCGGCGTGTTTGGTGTATATTTTAAGCTTCAAAGCTTTGTATTTATGCCTGTTCTCGGCATTAATAACGCCTCGATTTCCATTCTTGCCTATAACTATGGCGCCCGGCTGCCGGCGCGTATTACGAAGAACTTAAAGTGTGCATTGACTGCTGCACTGACCATTATGCTTGTGGGACTTGCTGTGTTCCAGTTAGCACCGACGGTTCTGCTTGGGCTCTTTGAGCCGACGGAGGAGTTTTTGCGTCTTGGCATCAGCGCGCTGCGGATCGTTTCCTTGGGCTTCCCCTTTGCCGCAGTGAGCATTGCGCTCAGCGCCAGCTTCCAGGCAATGGGTGTGGGCATTTATGCTACCATTACCTCACTTGGCCGGCAACTGGTGGTGTTGGTGCCTGTTGCATATTTTCTGAGCCTTACGGGGGATGTTCATCTTGTATGGTGGGCCTTTGCCGTTGCTGAGATGGTTTGTATGGTGCTGACGGTTCTGTTATACGGTCGGATCTACCGCAACAAAATCAAACCCCTTTACGAATAAGGAAAAGCTGTGCTATAATGCATATATACGAGAAAAAGGAGGAAATGCTTATGTATACGGATGAAGTGAAGATAGGATACGACCACGTGCATAAGCTGCTGTCTGCCGCCAGTGGCGATGCGGCCCTTCTTTATCTATACATTGCCGCAGGCAACACCCCGGAGGATGGGGAAAGGTCGCTGAATTTGGGCAGCACCCGTTATGCCTGCGCTGCGGCAACACTGCGGCAGCTTGGTCTTTGGCCTGAGAAAAAGAATACGCCGATCTTCTCTGGAGAGCGTCCCCGCTACTCGGAAAAGGATGTGCTGATCGCTATGGAAGAAAGCGGCGATTTTAAGGCGCTGTACGGCGAAGTCCAGCGGCTTATGGGACGCACCCTCAATACGGAGGAGCTGAAGATCCTCCTTGGCATCGTCAACTATCTTGGGATGCCTATGGAGGTGGTTTCCGTGCTGTTCTGCTACTGTAAGGATCGGGCGCGGCAGAAAAATCTCCGCACACCTTCTCTGCGCGCTATTGAAAAAGAGGCATATGCTTGGGCAGAACAGGGAATTGATTCTATTGAAGAGGCTGCCGCCTATATCCAGCGGCAGAATTTCCGCCAAAGTCAGGTGGGAAAAATTATGGAGACCCTCCAAATTCGGGGTCGCAAGCTGACCCCTGCGGAGGCAAAATATGCCCAGCAGTGGGTAGAATGGGGCTTCCAGCCGGACGTGATCGCAATGGCCTATGAGCGTACCTGTATCAATACCGGAGGTCTCAACTGGCCATATATGAACCGAATCCTGAGCCGCTGGCACGAAAACGGACTGATGCGCCCGGAGGAAATAAAGGGTAAGGACGTAAAACCCGCGCCTAAGGGCGCAAAGGGAGAGCTGGCGGGCGAAGATTATGCAGCGATCCAGAGAATTTTGCAGGAGGACTGACAAATGGCATACAGTAAAGACGTAATGCGTAAAGCGAAAGCACGACTGGATGCTATGCGTTCGGATCGGCAATCTCTGCAGGAGCAGCGCCTTCATAGCGCCTACGCCCAACAGCCCCGTTTGCGGGAAATAGATATGCTTTTGCGGCAGACTATGGCAGAAGCTGCTCGGGCAGCTTTTCTGCAAAGCGAGGAAGCCCACGCGCTTATGGAAAAAGCCCGTCAGGAAAATCAGGCGCTCCAAAGAGAACGGGAAGCTATTATTGCAGAGCATTTCTTTGATAATTACCTGATGGAAGGCCCGATTTGTGAAAAATGCAGCGGTCTTGGCTATATTGGCACAGAAATGTGCGCTTGCCTAAAAGCCCTTTGCCAAGAGGAGCAGAGAAAGCAGTTGGCTCTCCTTGCCTGCGGTACGGCATCCTTCCGGGATTTTCGTTTAGATTATTACCCCGATACCGTCGATCCCAAATACGGCGCCAGCCCCCGTCAGGTGATGGCGCGTACATATGATTACTGCCGGAAATATGCGGAAAATTTCCTTCCCGACAGTGGGAATCTCCTCTTTGTGGGCGGCACAGGGCTGGGGAAGACGATGCTTTCCGCCTGCATTGCCACAGAGGTGACAGAAAAAGGCCACGCGGTGTGCTATGAGAGCGCAGGCCATCTCTTTTCCAAGCTGGAAAAGAACCGTTTTATGCCCAGCGAAGAGACAGTTATGGCTGTCTCAGAGATCGAGAATGCAGACCTGCTGATCATTGACGATTTAGGCACAGAAATGCCCAGCAGCTTCGTCACGGCATCTCTTTACAGCCTGATCAACGACCGGATCCTCAGCGGCAAGCCTACCATTATTTCCACCAATCTCAACGCACAGGAGATCGCCGACCGTTACTCTCCCCAAATTGCTTCCCGGCTTCGTGGCAATTACCGGCAGCTGACCTTTGTGGGCGAGGACATTCGGCTGAAGAGAAGATGAAAATAGGTATTTTATTCGATTTGGACGGCACGCTTTTAGATACCCTCCAGGATTTGACCGACTCGGTCAACCATACATTGGAAGCCTTCGGCTGCCCCACCCGCACCAAGCAG
>JAZSDE010000025.1:0-17106 GCA_045531015.1 Faecousia sp. | reverse complement strand
GTCAGCCGGTAAAAGAGGGCAAATAAACAAAAGCCCCTTTAGGGGCAGCCCGTGAAATCTGCGCGGGTGGCAGACTTTTCGGCGAGCCTATAGGCTCAGCCAAGGGTATGCCCCAAGGGGGCTAGTGCATACCACCGGCACACGGCCGGTGGTTATGATTTCTATAAAACAACAGAGCAAGCTTTTTAGCCAAGCTTTTTAGCCTGCTCTGTTTTCCTTTACAGTTCCTCCATTGTGATGGGCTGAGACTCTTCCGGGGCGGCATTTACAGTGGGAGTCTCAAAAGAGATGCGGGGGGATTTATCCTGCTTGGCGTTGGGGTGAGCGAAATTTCTGCTGTCGATTCTCCGAATGACCCATGAGATCTCAGTCATTCTCTCAATCAGCTCACCGAAGCCGTAGAGTGTCCAGGAAGAGACCCACGCGATGACAGGACCCAAAATAGCAAATGCCATACCGTACATAATAAGATCATCGTCAAGGGCTACCAACAGAACGCCGCCAACGGCAGAGAGAATAGCCTCAATGATACAAAGTGTTTTTGCTAAGCCCTTAATTTTTCCACCAATATTACTATACATAAATGTAACCTCCTATTGCACTTACGATCATTCTATCACAGGTTTCTCCCAGTTTCAAACCTAAAAATAGAAATTTACAGAAAATTTTGAATTTTTCTTGCAGGATCTGCCGTTTATCCCGCCAAAATGACCGATGGCAGGCAAAGCCGGGTTTTTCACGGTGGAGTGTGCTATAATCCCGGTGTCAAAACGAAAATAGGGGGAACGAGAATTGAAAGCTATTGAGATTTGTGGTCTGACGAAGAAATATACAGATGTGACCGCCGTAGACCGGCTGAATTTGCAGGTAGAAAAAGGGGAGCTGATCTCCCTTTTGGGTATTAACGGGGCGGGGAAGACTACAACGGTCAAAATGCTCTCCTGCCTGACCCAGCCAACAAGCGGCGATGCACAATTAATGGGAAAAAGCATAGTAAAAGAGCCGGGGGCGGTGAAAGCCGTTATCGGCGTATCCCCACAGGAGACGGCGGTAGCACCGGGACTGACAGTCCAGGAAAACTTAGCACTCATTTGCGGTGCCCACGGCTTTGACAGGGAAAAGAAAGAGAAAAAGATAAAAGAACTGTCTGAAAAAATGGGCCTTTCTTCCGTAATGGGAAGAAGGGCAGGCAAGCTCTCCGGCGGCTGGCAACGGCGGCTGAGTATCGCTATGGCACTGATCAGTGAGCCGGAAATTCTCTTCTTGGATGAGCCTACATTGGGTTTGGATGTGCTGGCAAGAAGTGAGTTGTGGGACAGCATTCGTGCCCTCAAGGGTAAGATCACCATCGTACTCACTACCCACTATATGGAGGAAGCGGAGGCTGTCTCTGACCGGGTGGCAATTATGAAAGCGGGCAGGCTTCTTGTTTTCAACACGCCCTCAAAAATCAAGGAAATGGCAGGTACAGACCGCTTTGAGGAAGCCTTTATCCGGCTGAACAGGGAGGGAAAGCAATGAGAATGCGGACATTTGCAGGCAGAAACACAAAGGAATTGCTCCGAGACCCGCTGAATTTGGCGTTTAGCTTGGGTTTTCCGCTGGCGCTGCTGTTGCTTCTTAGTATGATACAGAAAAATATCCCCGTGCCCCTTTTTGAGATCCAGCACCTAACGCCCGGTATCGGAGTCTTTGGCCTTTCCTTTATGACACTTTTTTCTGCCACCCTCATCGCAAAGGACAGGGAAAGCGCCCTGCTTCAGCGGCTTTATACCACGCCCTTGACAGCCCAAGACTTTATCCTCGGCTATACCTTGCCGCTGATCCCAATGGCGGTGGCGCAGAGTGCTGTTTGTTACCTTGCTGCAATGGCATTGGGGCTTGCGCCTACGGTGCATATTTTCGCTTGCATCCTCTTTACCGTTCCCGTATCGCTGCTCTATATTGCATTGGGACTGCTCTGCGGCAGTGCGCTAAACGATAAGCAGGTGGGCGGCGTCTGCGGTGGGCTGCTGACCAATCTCTCCGCGTGGCTGTCGGGTATTTGGTTTGACTTAGCGCTTGTGGGCGGCACATTCCGAAAGATTGCAGACTGCCTTCCCTTCGTTCACGCGGTGGAACTGCAGCGGGCTGTCCTGTTGGGGAATTATGGCGGTATTTTCCCGCATATTTGGTATGTTTTGGGCTACAGTATCGTGCTCCTCATTTTCGCCGTAACCCTTTTCCTGTGGCAGATGAAAAGACAGTAAAATTGCCTCTTGACATTTCGTTCTACTGGTTGTAGAATAAAAGTGGGTCTACTAATAGTAGAATGGAGGTTGTTCCTATGATTGAAGTTAAATTAGGAGAAGTGGAAGCCCGCTTTGCGGACATTATTTGGCAAAACGAACCGCTCCACTCCCGGGTGCTGGCGGAACTGGCAGAAAAGGAGCTGTCGTGGAAGAAATCCACGACCTACACCATTCTCAAAAGACTCTGTGAGCGCGGAATCTTCCAAAACAGCAACGGCACCGTTACATCGCTGATTTCCAAGGAGGAATTCCACGCGCTGCAAAGTGAAAAGTTTATAGATGAGACCTTCGATGGCTCTTTGCCTGCTTTTTTGGCTGCTTTCGGCAGTCGGAAAAAGCTGACGGACGAGGAGATCAGGGAGCTGACGAAAGTCATCGAAGCCATGAGGGGGTGATGGTATGTTAGACCGTATCTTTATGGAAATTCTGGATATGTCCCTGCAGGCGAGCGCGGTCATTGGGGTGGTTATTTTAGCAAGACTGCTGCTGCGGCGGGCGCTAAAGATTTTTTCTTACGCGCTGTGGAGCATTGTACTGCTGCGGCTTCTTTGCCCCGTCTCTATCGAAGCACCGATCAGCATTGTCCCGCATATGGAATCGGTTTCCGAGAGCTATACCCTGCAGAATGAAAATATCAGTATCTTCAGTGCAGGCGCGGCGGCGTATCAGGCCATTGGCGATGCCCTCAACGGCGGTCTCGGTGTGCAGCATATCCATACCGACGAGATCGGGGAGGGAGGAATGCCCAAGATCGTCACCGCATCCTGGGGCGAGGTTTGGATCTTATTCGGGCAGTATGTGTGGCTTGCGGGCATTGTAGGTCTGCTGCTTTACAGTGCAGCGACCTATATAAGGCTGCGAAAGAAGCTGATCGGCGCGCTGCCCCTTGGGGAGAATATCTATCTTGCCGATCATATTGATTCGCCCTTTGTTTTAGGCATATGCAAACCGAAAATATATCTTCCTTCTGCATTAGGCGAGGCGGAGAGAGGCTATATCATTGCCCACGAGCAGCAGCATATCCGAAGACTCGATCATATTGTAAAGCTGATCGCTTATGTGGCGCTGGCGCTCCATTGGTTTAATCCGCTGGTTTGGGTCGCCTATATCCTTTTTTGCAAGGATATGGAGATGAGCTGTGATGAGAGCGTGATCCGGAAAATGGGGGGACATATCCGCGCCGATTATTCTGCGTCCTTACTGAATTTGGCTACCGGCCGCAGGATCCTCTCGGTGACACCACTGGCGTTCGGTGAGGGAGACCCTAAGGGCAGAATCAAAAACCTTGCAAGATGGAAAAAGCCCCTGCCTTGGGTGATCGCGTTGTCCCTGCTCGTCTGCCTCACCACCGCCGGCTGCCTGATGACCGATCAGCCTACAGAACCGCCTACAGAGCTGGAAATGGTGCAGAAAGCGTGGAATGATGTGGTGGTGAAACGGACGGTGCCGGTGGAGTGTATTATGCTTAGTCCCGGCGCATTATACAGTTCTTGGCCACATTACAAAGAACCGAAGAATATTTTTGATTTACTGGATATATGTAAGGAGTTAAATGTGGATGCGCTGCGAGAAGGTAAACCAATATGGGAGGATACATATTGGATGGGAACAATGCCAAATGTCACAATAATGACTCCTGATATGGAAATTACCGCCTATGTGAAAACTGGAAATGTAGTTGTGGTGCTGCAGATGGGAGAAACATGGCACTATGCTCATTGTCAGTCGTCGTCGCTGACAAGAGAGGATTTTGACGGTTATTGGTATCGTACATATCCTTTGGAATGAGAGAAGATATCCAATAAAGTAAAAATCAAAAAGCAAGTTATAACTCTTTGGTTTTCAAGAGTTATAGCATATTGTGGTTGCAGTATCGGCCAGCACGACTTCAAACGGTCTTTGTGGAAATTCTGACACCGTGACTGTAGAATCAAAATGGGGAGAATATGGAGTATATCGGCATAACGGTTATCAATGTCCGTATACCGATTATTATCTCGCTGTTGAATCTAATGTACTGGAGAGCGATATTGCTGAGTATGTAAAATACTACCGTCCGATGGGACATGCCCATTTCTTTACTACATATAACGATACAGGCAATGAGGAGTATCACGAACGTATATGTGACTGCGGAATGATTGTACATGCACCGCACAAATGGAGAGCGCAGCGACCTGGGGCAAAATATGTACCGGAATACTATTGCACAGACTGCGACGCATTTACATTGAATCCCCGAACGCCAACTATATAAAAAACGCTTTTAGGCAATGAAAGGAATGGTTTTATGCTAAGATTTTCTAAATATATAGCAGCGGTATTGGCATGCGCACTGCTGCTGTGCGGCTGTGAGCTGTTAGCGCCTGCGCCAACAGAGCCGCCCACGGAACAGGAAATGGTCAAAGCATCTTGGGATGATATGGTGGTGGAACGGACAGCCCCGGTAGAGTATATTGCGCTGCACGCAGGGGGGTTCAGCAGCTTTTGGCCGCATTTTGAAAAGCAGGAAAATATTCAGATGCTACTGGATATCTGCGCAGAATTGGATGTGGATACACTCCAAAGCGGGGATCCTGCCTGGAAGGATGGACATTGGCGGGGAACAATGTACGAGGTAAAACTTGTAACAGAGAATGCGGAGATGAAGCTGTATGTGGAAACCGGAAATGTAGCTGTGATACTGGAAAAGGGAGAAAACAAATATTATGCCCATACACAGTCTTCAACGCTGACAAGAGAGGATTTTGGTGACCTTTGGCATAATGTCGATCCGAATGCATAAGTAAAAGATATGGCAAATATGGGGCGTCCTGCGGGGTGCTCCATATTTTGTGCTTTCCTTTTTGTGGAATGTGTGATAGGATAGAGAAAAACACCAAGAAGGAAAGAATATGGAAAAGAATTATATTTTCAAGCAGGCGACTGCGGAAGAAATTCCGGAGGTGTTTGCCCTTATTATGCGGCGGGTCGCGTGGATGGACACCGTGGGCATCCGGCAGTGGAATGTGACAAAGTACGACCAGCGGTATCCGCTTCATTACTACGAAATGCGGCGGCAAAAGGAAGAGCTGTTCGTTTTGACAGACGAGACGGGAAAAATCGTCTCCGTGGGTGCGCTGCTGCACGAGGACGAGCGCTGGCCGGATGTAGAATCGGCATATTATCTCCACCATTTAGCATCCGACCCGGAAGCAAAGGGCACTGCCAGCATTTTCCTCCAAAAAGCAGAGGAATACACCGTAGCACAGGGAAAAGCCTATATGCGTCTTGACTCTGCTATTGGCAATAAAACCTTGGAGCACTATTATGCCAGCCGAGGTTATGTGCCTGCCGGTTACTGTAAGGACGGTCTTTACGAAGGTGTCCTCAGACAGAAGAAGCTATAATAAAACCTGCTCTCCTGAAATCAGGGGAGCAGGTTTTGCGTTACAAGGCTTTACATACAGGGATTATGCAGGCGGTTCGTGAAATTCGTAGACATATACATAGGAATTCCAAGCATCATCGTACGATCTAATGACTATGGTATCATTATCTAACCAACCCACAAAAGATTCCTGATTGCCACCGTTATCACGGGATAGCATCAATAAAACACCGGTTTCAGGGTTGAGGATACCAAGATTTGAGTAACCGTATCCATATTCGCTGTTTTCGTTGGCTTTTGTGTATGCGATCAGAATTCTGGAACCGTCCGGGCTCTCGTAGGTATGAAGTTTATCTGTGTTTAGTCCCTGCATATTGAGTACTGCTTGGGTACGAAGATCAATTAAATCGACAGTCCCGTCATCTTTGAACAGCAAACCGTGTGCTCCGGGGGCTCCATGTGCCTGAATAGCTTTATATCCTACTTGGTTTTTGTGTTTTTTAGTCGTATTTTGGACAATCGTGGTTTGCACACCGGTAGGAATGTCATAGCTTATAACATTGAAGTTTTCTTCTGAAAGCATATCCTGGTAGATAATTGTGCTGTTGTCCAAAAAATAGGGGGCAATTCTTGTATGATAATAATCTATATTGGCTCCTGTCAGAGAATGGAATGTTTCCATCGTATTTGCGTCCAAATCACAGAACCAAGAATCCGTATGAAATTTATGCGCTTCATCATTCTCTTTGTCATAGCCCACAGCGATGGCATAACGCAGATCGTCTGTGAACCAGCAAGCGTCGATAACGATATTGTCATGAGGGATGTCCTCCAGAAGATTGCGGGTTTCCAATGTTTTTAGGTCGAGCAAAAGGTAATCGTGGGTATAGTCACTGTCTGTACTTACCGGTATACTCAGCAATGCAACATCGGTCCGATCTCCGATCGCTATCAAATTCCAACCGTTTCCTATGGGGTTTTTGTCCAGATCCTGCGGCCACACTTGGATGCAAAGCTCGTGATTTAGAATTGCATAGTCAAATATGATTTGGAAGGTGCGGTCGCCATAGGCGAGAGGAAAATCTATTCGCGTGGTATTGATGGCAACAATGCCATCTCTGCGGATCTCCCAAAATTGACCATCTGTGGGAACGGCATTGCCGTTGCGATGGGAACTGGTGTAAAGTGCACCTCCACGGACTATGCCACCGGTAAAATAGTGTGCAGAAACGACTTCGTCGATATGGACTGTGTTTATTTTATGCAGTGCGGAACCATCTTCCGTTGGAAGTGTGTCCGTGATGTTAATAGGTGGGCGCTCGGGGATTTCGATATTGAGGATAGAGAAGATCGTGCTTCTAAAATCAGGGCTGACAGCCAATGCTGTTCCAGCCAGCAGAAGTATCGTAAGAACAGCGGCAATAAGCACAATAAACTTTCTTCGATAGGTTATGATCTGCGTCTTTGGCTCAGATTCAAAATGCCGGTCGTCAAGCATACCAATTGCATCAAGTAACTTTTCAGGGTTCATCAGTATCCCTCCTTTTGCAGAGCAATGCGTAGTTTACGGCGAGTTCGGTGGAGCATAGATTTAACCTTGCTGGGACTCATACTAAATTTGCTTGCAATATCTTGGATCTTGGCCATATCGAAATAGCGCATAAGAAATACTTTTCGCTCCGTGTATGGCACCGTGTCCAAAAAATGCCCAATGGCTTCTGCCAATGCTTTTGCTTCTACTTCTTCCACGGGATCAGATCCGCTTGGAATGCATTCGGCTAACTCATCCAATGCGATGGTGACAGTTCCGCTGCCGCGCTTATTTGCGCTTAGTTTTCTCCAGTAATCGATGGAAATCCTGCGGGTAAGCTTTCCAAGGTAAGTTGAGAGGACACTGGGACGATTTGGCGGAATACTGTTCCATGCTGCTAAATATGTATCATTTACGCATTCTTCGGCATCCTCGCGAAGGGGAAGAATGTTACTGGCGATAGAGAGACAGTAATGATGATATTTGCGTTTGGTTTCAGAGATCGCTTCCTCCGAACGCGCCCAGTATAAATCTACGATTTTGCTGTCTTCCACTTCAATCACCTCCTACACCTATCTACTCGAAGAATAAAGCGCTTGGTTGCGCAAAGTGTGATCTTTATTTTATTATATCACCGTTCATATGGGATGTAAACGAACAGAAAGCGCTGATAGTTTGCATTGCGTGATACAGGAGAAAGCCGGCATCCGTACGGGAATCATCAATCAAGGTAGCCACCAGTGTTTGCACTGGTGGCAGCAATATGCCACCGGCATATTGCATTTGAGGTCTTCGATTCCCATACGGTAAAAAAATAACACCATCATAAAGATGGTGTTATTTTTTGGTGACCCGTACGGGACTCGAACCCATGTTACCGCCGTGAAAGGGCGGTGTCTTAACCACTTGACCAACGGGCCTGGTAGCGGCGACCTGACTTGAACAGGTGACAGACCGGGTATGAACCGGGTACTCTACCAACTGAGTTACGCCGCCATAAGTTATAATGCCGTAAACAGCTTTTTTATTATATGCAGAAGTGGGCGTTTTGTCAAGAGAAATGTCAGTATTTTTCCGTTATTTTTTGGAAATCCTTTTTCTGAGGTGAAATGAATGCATTTACGGAAGAATATGACCATATTTCTGATGGGCGGTACCGGGTATGTACTGCTCGAAATGCTATGGCGCGGGTGGAGTCATATTTCCATGTTTTTTGCCGGCGGCACCTGCTTTTTGCTGCTTGGAGGACTGGAGAAAGCAACCCCCCGGCTGCCGTGGCCACTGCGGGCACTGATGGGAGCCGGGGTGATTACGATGGTGGAATTTCTGTACGGGCTGCTGTTTAACCGCAGCTATACAGTTTGGGATTACCGAAACCTGCCTGGAAATCTGTACGGACAGATATGCCTGCCCTATTTCCTGCTGTGGATCCCGCTGAGTTTAGGCGGGATGAAGCTCCACCGCTTTACAGAAAGGCTTCTTGCTCTTTCGGGGAAAGGGCGGCGTTCAACTGCCGGCTGATGGCGCGCATCCGTACCGGGTCAACTTTCAGCGCCTCCCGGTCGTAGGTCACAAGGCCGTTGATCTCGTCCTCTACGTCAGAAATTTGGGTGAGGATGGCGGCGCACAGACCCTTTTTGATGGCGGGAATGATGCGAACACGGTAGATTTCGTCTAAAGAGACCTGCAGCTCCTCAGGGCTTTTGCACGTTTTGTAGCCGTAGGATTTGTCAGGGTTGAAGATGTGATCTTCAACCGCATAGCAGTGGCCGCCAAATTCACTGAGCACCAAGGGTTTATCCGAAGCGCGGAGCTGCCCCCAGGGGCCAAAGTAGATATGACGGCTGTCTACGTCTGTCTCGCTGCGGCGGAACCAGCCGGAGGTACTGTCGATAAATCGGGTGTTATCCATCGTCCGCAACAGACGGCAGACACTGTCGCTGTCGAACTGACCCCAGCCCTCATTGAAGATCGTCCAGTAGACGATGGAGGGATGGTTGCGAAGCTGCCGGACGGTGGCTTCCATACTGCTGATAAATGCCCGGCGGGTGGCGGTGTCTTTATGCATATTCACATCGTTAGAGCGCTGCTTGCCAAAGGTGGGCAGCACCGTGTCCCGGATGTACGCATAGTCGCCATTGTTGACCATATCCTGAAAAACGATCATACCCAAGCGGTCACAGGCATAGTAAAATTCCTCTGCTTCTACCTTGATGTGCTTGCGTAGCGTATTAAAACCCATTTCCTTTGCCATCAAGATGTCCCGCTCGTAACACTGCGGGGCGGCGGGGGTGAAAAGACCGTCGCTCCAATAGCCCTGATCCAAAAGCCCGTGGAAGAAATAGGGTTTGCCGTTAAGACAGAGACGGGGGATGCCGTCTACATTGTGAATCTCCAAGGTGCGAAGCGCAAAGTAGCTATCTACCCGATCTGTATCGGTCTCTACGGTGAATTCATACAGATAAGGGTCTTCCGGAGACCAAAGCCGGGGATTTTTCGGGGTGATAACCGCCTGCCCGCGATCCAGCGGGTAAATTTCCGCGCCATCGGGGGTGTGGACGGTTATGACACCGGTATTCGTGTTTTCTGCGGTGATCCGGACGGTAGTGCCCTCGCAGAGGATATTAAGGCCGGTGATATAATCAGCGGGAACGCTTTCCAGCCACACCGTCTGCCAAATGCCGGAGACCGGTGTATACCACATACCGCCCCGGGTCAGGGACTGCTTGCCGTAGGGGAGCGTCAGGTCTCCCAGATTATCAAAGACCCGGATGACCAGCTCATTTTCTTCCTCCAAAAGACCGTCGGTAATGTCGGTGGTAAAGGCCTCGTAGCCGCCGGTGTGGGAGCACATATGGCGGCCGTTTACGTAGATCTCTGCCTTTTGATCAGCGGCACCAACGTGGAGCAGAACACGGTCCTTTTTAAAACTCTCGGGGAGGGTAAAGTGGGTGCGGTAGAAAAGGTTACTGCCTGGCTTTACCTCCATATCCAGTCCGGAGAGCAGACTTTCCGGGCAGAAGGGGACGAGGATGGTCTTATCATACATTTCAGGCAAATGGGGCATTTTGCGGATACAAAACTCCCAAGTGCCGTTTAGATTCAAAAAGCTATTTCGGCGCATTTGGGGACGGGGATATACATTCCAGGGGGTCTCGCCGGAGCGCAGCAGCTCCCGACCCTCGGCGGTATATTGCTTGACAAACATAGATGCTTCTCCTTATTTACACGATCCAATACATTATACTATAAAGGACGAAAAAAGTAAACCCCCCACGCCGATATGGCGTGAGGGCGAAATTTAATAGAAAAGAATACCAAGCAGGGCAGCCAGGAGGATAAGCAGGATAGGGGACAGAGGCTTTTTTCGCAGTTTGGGGTAGAAAATAAGTGCGGATAAAAGCAGGAAAAAGAGCAATAACGAGGGGATATCGGGCGAAAAACGGCCCGGCAGTCCTGCGAGAATTTCCAACACCATTGCAAAGCCGGTGGCTAAGATGACACCCATCACGCAGGGTTTCACGCCCTTCAGGATCGCCTGCACGGCACGGTGCTGCGTAAGCTTGGCAAACAGCGCGGAAATCAGCAGAATGATCACAAAGGAGGGCAGCACCACACCCAGCGTTGCTACTGCCGCGCCTAAAATACCGGCTTGGGACGAACCGATATAGGTGGCGGAATTAACCATAATGGGACCGGGGGTGGACTCGGAAACGGCAAGGATGTTACTGAACATTTCTTCCGTCATCCAGCCTTGGGTCAAAACGCATTGCCGGATCAGGGGGATTGCTCCGTATGCGCCGCCAAAGGTGAAAAGACCGATCTTGAGAAACTCCCAAAAGAGGGAAAGAAGAATCATTTTGTCCCCTCCTTTCTGGGAAGACCATAAAGGAAGAAGCCTGCCGAGCCTGCCGCTAAGATCAAAAGAATGGTGGAAAGACGGAGCTTAAATAAGGTGAGGCAGAGAGAAACAGTGAAGAAAAAGAGCAGGAAAAGCAGGGAAGAAACCTTTGTTTTCGTTTTTTTTAGCATATTCTTCGCCATTTTAAAGCCTGCCTGCAAGATAAGCAGGGAAACTGCAACCCGGATGCCGCGAAATGCCTTGGCAATGATTGGATAGGCGAGGAGGTTTTCAAAAAATAGGGAGATAAGAAGCAGAATAATAAAAGAGGGTAGCACCATTCCAAAGGTTGCCACTGCTGCGCCGGGCAGACCTGCTTTTTTGTAGCCGGCGTAGGTGGAGCAGTTGATGGCGATGGGACCGGGGGTGGATTCTGCAATAACCGTCAGGTCGGAAAACTCCTCGGCACTTAGCCATTTCTTCTTCTCTACGCAGGTGTGATCCAAAAGGGAGAGCATCGCATAGCCACCGCCAAAGGTGAATGCGCCAATCTTGGCGAAGGTGAGAAAAAGTTCTAAAAGTATAGCCATAATAGCCTCCCAAAGGTGTATTCGTTTAAAATAAGTATACGCCTGATTCTGAAAATTGTAAAGTGTTCCCTGTAAATTGACAAAAGGAGAAATAAGGGGTAAAATATCTCTAAAACTTTTTAGAAATGCGTGGGTGTGCTATGAATAAGAAAAATAAGTGGATTGCAGAAACAGCAGTTATGCTGGCGCTTTTGGTGGCGCTGCAGGCGCTGACTAAACCGGCAGGACAAATGGTGACCGGTTCCTTTGTCAATGCCGTGCTGGCGGTGACGGTGCTGGTGGCAGGTCTATATAGCGGCATTACCGTTGCGGTCATCTCCCCGGTGCTGGCGTATTTGCTGGGTATCGCACCCCAAATTCTCACCGTTCCTGCCATTATGATTGGTAATGCGGTCTTTGCGATACTACTTTCCTTTATTGCGGGAAAGAACAGCCGCAAAATCGTAAGACAGGTGATTGCCTGGGGTGTGGCGGCAATGGGAAAATTTGCAGCGCTGTATGCCATTGTCAATTTTCTCATTTGCGGTGTGCTGGCAGACAGCTTGCTCTCTGCAGGTCTGCTCAAAGCACCGATGTTGAAGGTACTGCCTGCCACCTTCTCCTGGCCGCAGCTCTTTACCGCCCTCATCGGCGGTGGCATTGCGCTGCTGATTACGCCTGTTCTTAGAAGGGCATTGAAGAAATAAAAAGTGAGATTCAATCGGGTCTTGTCAGGCGGACGAAAAATAGCTAAAAATGAGATTAATTGATTGGTTTTGAGGCGACACGGAGTGTATGCCGAAATTATTGTTTTCACTGCCATTGGGGGCGGGTTTGACCAATTTACTTCCGTCTATAAAATTACTCCTTTTGGGAATGGTTTTTCAAAAATTATCTAAATCTTACAAAAAAGCATTGAAATATGTAGGGAGTTGTGGTAATATTAACCAATAATAGATTTTTGTTAGGGGGATACGTATTATGTTTTTGAAGAAGTCCAGCGAAAAAGCGAGTTTTTTGATCCTGAAGCAAATCAAGGATGTGGAAGCGTGCCTGATCACCTTTGAGAGCTTTATGCGCGCAGCGATCACCGAAGGAACGGCGATGGAAACACTTTCCGCACTTGCAGACGGTGTTGCGCAGGCGGAAAATACTGCCGACCAATCCCTGCGCCGTATGATCGATTCTCTTCTTACGGAAAGCTACCTTCCCTCTACTAAGGAAGATCTGATCGCGATTTCCACAAGCTGTGATAAAGTTGCCAACAAATGCGAAAGCATTGCCAAGTCCGTCGTTTTCAGAAGATTCCGTTTCCCTGCAGAATATACGGAGGATATAATGCAGATCCTCGAAATCACCCGCGATCAGTTTCAGATTCTTGAAGAAAGTGCACGTATGCTGTTTGAGCGGCTTGGAACGCTGATCAAGGATCACTCGATCCTTGATCGTATCCGCAGTTTGGAATCTCAGGTTGACGTGATTGAAGAGAAGCTTTATCGCGAGATCTACGCAACAGAGCTTGATCTTGCCCACCAGGATCAAATCGCACTTATACTTGAGAATATTTGCGACCTTTCCGACATTATTGAAAATATCGCAGATACAATACAGATCATGCTCATTACAAGAAAGGTTTAATCAAGGGTGGGAAATGATTTATCTTTTACTTTTTGCAGGTCTGTTTATGGGATGGTCTCTCGGCACAAACGATGCGGCAAACGCCTTCGGTACTGCGGTTGCCACTAAGGTCATATCCTACCGCACGGCGGTCATCATCATTTCTACGTTTGTTATAATTGGCGCGCTTGTCGGTGGATCCGGAAATATCACAAAGCTTGCGCAGTTAGCTGAAAGCAATGAAGTCACGGCCTCTATAGAAGATGTCAGCGCAGCAATCGACGAAGGTAAGATCGCAGATCTGCGGCTTAAATCAGCATTAAAGGCATTTATCATCTTTACCTGCGCGGGCTTGACCGTCTTTATTATGAGCTTCCTCAAATTTCCCGTTTCCGCAAACCAGTCTATCGTTGGCGCAGTCATCGGTTGGGGTCTTTTCTATGCAGATTATTCGAATCCTGAGGTCCTTTCTGTAAATCTGAAGCAATTTGGAAAATTTGCCTCCACTTGGCTGATCAACCCTTTGGGCGCGGGAATCATTTCGTTTGTAATCGTATTCGTTGTAAAAAGGTTCCTGGAAAAGAAGCTGACCTCTATGCATGGATACGATAAATTGGTTAAGCTCGGTTATTTGGCCGCGGGAACCTTTGCATCCTATAGCATCGGCGTAAACAGTTCTGCCAGTGTAACGGCTTTTTACTATGACACCACCTTTGAACAGATGGGGCAGGCCGCCAACCTTTTGACAGATGCCCGTTTGACGGCACTTCTCGGCGGTATTGCCATCGCGCTTGGTGTCATCACTTTCTCAAAGCGTGTTATGATGACGGTTGGCAGCAGTATTGCTAAAATAACGCAGGTAGACGGATTCCTTGTGATCATCGCCATGGCTATGACCATTCTTTTGATGGAAAAGCTTATGGGAATTCCTGTTTCAACTTCCCAGGCTGTGGTTGGCGCAGTGATCGGCGCCGGACTTGCAAGCGGCGTCCGCAATGTAAATTTCGGCGTTTTCAAAAAGATCGCAGTTGCCTGGATTTCTTCACCGACAGCAGCAGGACTTCTTACTTATCTTGTAGCCTTCGCAACGCAAGGCTATTTTAAGTGAAATGTACATAAAATTGGCTGCCTCACGCAGAAAAGTGAGGCAGCCAATTGCTTGTTATGGGAGTTTCAAAATGCGGCGGAGATGCTCAACGGCTTCGTCGTAGCTACTGAAATCTATCACATAGTCGCAGAGGTTGGCGTTTTGCTGTTCATAGTCAATGGCGGTAAGCCGGTTGACTTTATCCTCTATGGAGGAGTTCTTCCGCAGGATGCTTGCCATCAGCGCTTTTTTATCCCGTTTGATATAGACGGTGGTCACATTCTTAAAATACGTCTTCAGTGACATAGCACCGCAAATATCCATAGTGGTTAAAACTCGCTTGCCCCGGGTGAGAATCCTTTCTACATCACCTTTCTTGGAGCCGTAGCCGTGACCGGCATACATTGTAGACTGGAGCATTTCACCGCTGTCGCACATATTGCGGAAATCCTCCAAGGAAACATAGTTATACCACTGGTTTTCCTCCACAGCGGTGGGGTCCTTGGTGGTATAGCTCACCAGTTTTTCAAATTCCTCGGTTTTGCTCAGCAGGCGGGTAGCAATCTTGGATTTACCGGAGCCGGAGGGACCTACCAGCACCACAATATCCGGGTCTTCCGGTGCAAGAGTGCCGGTCTTTGGGGAATAGCTTTCCGCAATGACCTCCACCAGCTTCAAAAATTCATCGTAGTTGTTGACTGCCAGCATACCGGTGGCTTCTTGATTCCAGGGACGGCGCATTAAAATGGGGTACTTGGCACCGGAGTTTAGGATATTGTGCATCGCATCATCGAAGAGAATATCCGTGTGGATATTATCCTTTCTTGCGCCCATATAGATGTGATCCTGGGGGATTTCCGGGAACTCCTCCATAATCCTTTGGGCGCGGATGCCCATAAACTGGGGCGGGACAGCGGTACAGATATAGACCTCCGTCATTTGGGAGAGCTTGCGGACAAATTCCTTGGCGCCTTCGTAAACCGGCTGGGTGCGGTAGAAATCCGGGTCATTGAAATAAGGGTAGATGGAGTCGGCACGGGTGCCCATTTTTCCCCAGCTGTATTTTTCGTAAATCGTCATTGGGGGATCGAATTTATGCTTTTCGTTTGCCAAACGAATTGCATAAGAAGTGCACTCCATCAAAAGATCATCCACGTCAAGCGCAGTGGACAGCCTGTATTTTCTGCTCATAGGGATTCTCCTTTAGAATATTGGGTCAAAAAAGCAGCCTGCCGTGTTTGATACAGAAACACGGAAAGCTGCCCGTAGACAGATTGTATACGAAATATTTGGAAAAATCAAGTGTTTTTTTGAAACAAGAAGAAAAACACACAAAATTTACAAAAAAACATCTTGATTTTTTGTGCAAGATATGTTATTATACGCAAAACCAACACAGAGCATTCGGGCATATGGCTACAGCGTTTCAAAATATGAACAATCATGGATGTTTGTCTGCCGATCGTTAAAGATCGGTGGGCAGTTTTCTTTTTTATTGCCTGAAGGAAATGAGGGACTTATGAAAGATTTGAAAGAAAAAAACGTGCAGCTGCCGAGAGAAGAGGAATCCTCGCAGCCTGAAGCTGCGGATGAACAGGAACGTCAGTTTTGGCTGGATGCCAAATATCCTGATGAATCCGGCGATTCCGATCGTTGATTGTTGTTTATATTGAAAGGAGCACGAATATGGAACTGAGAGAGCTTACATATCTTTCTATTGCCCTGAGAATTGCGGCTGCCTTTGTGATGGGTGGCGCTTTGGGCTGGGAGCGAGAGCGAAGAAGCCGCGCTGCAGGTTTACGTACATATATGCTGGTCTGCGTGGGTGCGTGCATCATTATGCTTACGAACCAATATATTTATCAATATTTTAAGACCGGTGACCCGGTGCGTATGGGTGCGCAGGTAGTCAGCGGCATTGGCTTTTTGGGCGCCGGCACCATCGTTGTCACCAAGCGCAACCAGATCAAGGGACTGACTACAGCGGCAGGTCTTTGGGCGGCAGCTGCGGTGGGCTTGGCGCTGGGTATTGGCTTTTATGAGGCGGCCATTGTGGGCGGTCTGCTCATCTTCCTGATTTTGACTGCAGTACATTCGCTGGATAGTCTGATCCGCAAAAACGCCCAGAGAGTTGAGCTTTATGCAGAAGTGGACAACAAGATCAACGTGGGTCAGCTGGCAAGAAGTATCCGGGCGTTGGGCGTGGTAATCAGCAGTATCCAACTGGATGACGGGTATGCGCCAAGCGAGGGTGTCCGGGCGCTGGTGATTACGATGCGGAAGAGTAAGAAGCTAAAGCGGGAAGACCTGCTAAGCGATATTCAGGATATTGAAGGCGTTATTTACATAGAAGAGCTGTAATAAAAAGGCTTCCCGCAGGAAGCCTTTTTGATGCAGAATGCAGAATGCTTAATGCGGAATGCTTAATGCAAAAATTCCTATTGACAAATAGGGGAGGGTATGCTACAATACTCCAGTAATAAAGAAGGCTATGAGTCCGCCTCACCTCCAGCATAAGCGACGAGGTCAATATTCCAAGGATCTTTTGGGGTCAGTGTGAGTATGCGCGGATGAGTAGTCATCTGCGTTTTTTAGTTTTTGTTTTGGAGGTGCTTACCATAGCAAAGTTAGAACATCAGCTCAATGAGGAGATCCGCGATAAGGAAATTCGCGTCATCGGCGCGGAGGGCGGTCAGCTGGGCATTATGTCCGCAGAGGAAGCAAACCGCATCGCAGAGGAGCAGGGTCTGGATCTTGTGAAGATCTCTCCCAATGCTGTGCCCCCTGTCTGTAAGATCAT
>JAZSDE010000112.1:0-10376 GCA_045531015.1 Faecousia sp. | reverse complement strand
TCTATGTGGCTATCGGACAGAAGCGCCCTACCGTCGCGCAAATCGTGAATAACCTGGCCCCGGGCGGCGCAATGGATTACACCATCGTAGTTTCTGCCACCGCTTCCGAGCTGGCACCCCTGCAGTATGTTGCGCCCTATGCGGGTTGCACGATGGGTGAATACTTTATGCATCAGGGCAAGGATGTGCTGGTGATTTATGACGATCTGAGTAAGCACGCGGTGGCCTACCGCGCCATTTCTCTGCTTATTCGCCGTCCTCCCGGACGGGAAGCCTTCCCCGGCGACGTCTTTTATCTCCACTCCCGTCTGCTGGAGCGTGCTGCCCATATGTCTCAGAAAAAGGGGGGCGGAAGCCTCACGGCTCTGCCTATAATTGAGACCCAGGCAGGCGATGTTTCTGCCTATATCCCCACGAACGTTATTTCCATTACCGATGGTCAGATCTTCTTAGAAGAAGAACTGTTTAATGCCGGTATTATGCCTGCGGTCAACCCCGGTATTTCTGTTTCCCGTGTTGGCGGCGCGGCGCAGATCAAGGCAATGAAGAAGGTTGCAGGCAGCTTAAAGCTGCTCTACTCCCAGTACCGGGAGCTGCAGAGCTTTGCCCAGTTTGGCTCTGATTTGGATAAGGACACCAAGCAGCGGCTTGCCCTTGGCGAGCGGATCGTTGCGGTGCTTAAGCAGAAGAACAATTCACCTATGGATGTTGCCCATCAGACCTGCATTATTTACGCGGTAGTCGGTGGCTATTTGGGTGCTCTCCGTGTGGATCAGATTCCTGAGTTTGAGCGCAGACTGATGGAGCATATTGAATTAAAATTCCCTGATGTGACGGAGAAGATCCGTACCACAGGACAGATGGATAAGAATACGGAAAACCGCCTGCAGGAGGCGATTAAAACCCTGCTTGCGGATTATGAGATCGCTGTGTAAAGGAGAAGGCAATGGCTGGCGTATCTGCGAAATCCATTAAAAACAGAATACGCAGTATGGAGTCCACCCGGCAGATCACCCGGGCAATGGAGCTGGTTGCCGCCTCTAAGCTGCGTAAGGCGCAAAATCAGGCAATCACCACAAGACCCTATTATACCTGCCTTTATGAGACCATTAACCGTATTGCCGCCGAAAACGGAGAGTTAACCTCACCGTTTATGACCGAGCAAGAGACTGGCAAGACACTTTGCGTTGTGATTGCCGGTGACCGGGGCCTTTCCGGTGGTTATAATAACAATGTTTTAAAGCCTCTTGACCCCGAAAATGCAGTTTTACCCATTGGCAAAAAGGCGGTGGAGTACTGCACAGCCCGGTCTATGGACGTTATAAGCGGGGAATATATTTCTGCGGAGAAGCTTTCATCGGAGGATTGCTTCCGGATGGCGGAGGAGATCTGTCGGGATTATCTTGCGGGGAAATACAGCCGCATTGAGCTTCGCTTTACGAACTTTGTTTCCGTACTGACCCAGACCCCGGCGACCTTGCAGCTTTTGCCCCTTCAAAATGTGGGTGGCAAGAAAGTGGACAGCGATATGCTCTATGAGCCGGATCCTGAGACGGTGCTATCTGCCATTATTCCGGAATATTTGGGCGGTGTGATCTATGGCGCGCTGTGCGAAAGCCGGGCTTCCGAGCAGGCTGCCCGCAGAGGCGCGATGGATGCGGCCACACAAAACGCAGACATAATGATCGAGGATCTAAGTTTGCAGCTTAACCGGGCACGGCAGGCGGCCATTACCCGGGAAATTACAGAAATTGTAGCGGGTGTCTAAACCGCATTTACAAAGGAGTTGAATCCTATGCCCAAAAATCTGGGTACAGTTATACAGGTTATGGGTCCGGTACTGGACATTCGCTTTTCTGCGGAAAACTTACCGGAGCTTCTGACTGCCATTGAGATCCCCAACGGAGAAAATACCGTTGTTGCAGAGGTGGCACAGCACGTTGGTGACAATGTGGTGCGCTGCATTTCTATGAACGCCACCGACGGTCTGCGCCGCGGATTGGAGGCGATCGATACCGGTGCGCCTATCCGGGTGCCTGTTGGTGAAGAGTGCCTCGGCAGAGTCTTTAATCTGCTGGGTCAGCCCATCGATATGGGCGCGCCTGTGGGTTCAGAAGAAAAATGGCCCATTCACCGCGCCGCGCCTGCTTATGACGAGCAGGCTTTGGGTACGGAGATCTTGGAGACCGGCATTAAGGTCGTCGATTTGATCTGTCCCTATGCTAAGGGCGGTAAGATCGGCCTGTTTGGCGGCGCGGGCGTTGGTAAGACGGTGCTCATTATGGAGCTTATCAATAACGTTGCGAAAGCCCACGGCGGTATTTCCGTCTTTACCGGTGTCGGCGAACGTACCCGTGAGGGTAACGATCTGTACCGAGAAATGACCGAGTCAGGCGTTATCAATAAGACCGCTATGGTCTACGGTCAGATGAACGAGCCCCCCGGAGCCCGTATGCGTGTGGGTCTTTCCGGTCTTACGATGGCTGAGTATTTTCGGGATGTAAAGCATCAGGACGTGCTGCTGTTTATCGACAATATCTTCCGCTTCACGCAAGCGGGTTCTGAGGTTTCCGCGCTTCTTGGCCGCATTCCCTCTGCCGTTGGTTATCAGCCCACACTTGCAACGGAAATGGGTGCATTGCAGGAGCGCATTACCTCCACGATAAACGGCTCTATTACCTCTGTGCAGGCAGTTTATGTGCCTGCTGACGACTACACAGACCCCGCACCTGCTACCACCTTTGCTCACTTGGATGCCACCACTGCGCTGGATCGCGGCATTGCATCCTTGGGTATTTACCCGGCGGTCGATCCGCTGAGCTCCAGCTCCAGGATCCTGACCGCAGAAGTGGTAGGTCAGGAGCATTACGATACCGCACTGGCTGTGAAGCAGATCCTACAGCGGTATAAGGAACTGCAGGACATCATCGCTATTATGGGTATGGATGAACTGAGTGACGAGGATAAGCTGACTGTTAACCGCGCACGTAAAGTGCAGAGATTCCTTTCTCAGCCCTTTGCGGTTGCGGAGCAGTTTACCGGCTACGAGGGCAAGTATGTGCCCCTCAAGGAGACTGTCCGCGGTTTCCGGGAGATTATCGAAGGAAAGCACGATGCGATCCCTGAGTCGTATTTCCTGTATGCCGGCTCTATCGACGAGGTCGTCGAAAAGTGGAAGGGTGAGCAGCAATGAACAGCTTTCACCTAAAGATCGTGACCCCTGACGGTGTTTGCTATGATGGGAACGCCCAGTCGGTCACGGTACGCGCGATTACCGGCTATCTTGGTATCTTAGCCGGACATATCGATATTACGACCCCCCTTGGTGACGGGGAAGCCCGTGTGCTCATTGACGGGGAGACCCGCACTGCCTACTGTAGCCAAGGCCTTCTGTCCGTACAGGGCGGAGAGGTGACTCTGCTTCCGGCGTTATTTCGCTGGAAGGAATGATTATTTGCTGTGGGGCATACAATGCTCCACAGCTTTGCTTATTTTCTGAGGAGGTGTAAATATGAAGTTGACATTTTTAGGTGCGGCTCACGAGGTGACCGGCTCCTGCTCACTTTTGGAGGTCGGCAGTAAACGAATCCTGATCGACTGCGGTATGGAGCAGGGAATCGATACGTACGAAAATTACGCGCTGCCCATCTCACCGGGAGAGCTGGATGCGGTTTGTCTGACCCACGCCCATATGGATCATTCCGGAAAGATTCCTGCGCTTGTTGCGAAAGGCTTTAAGGGGAAAATCTTTTCCACAGAGGCGACTTACCGCCTTTGCGACATTATGCTTCGTGACTCCGCGCACATTCAGGAGTTTGAAGCCCAGTGGCGCAACCGAAAGGCGGAGCGATCTGACGGCGATGTGTATGTGCCGCTTTACACAATGGCTGACGTAGAACAGACCCTGAAGCAATTCTCCTACTGCGGTTACGGTGAAACAGTAGCCGTTTGCGACGGGGTAACGGCCACCTTTATTGATGCTGGACACCTGCTTGGCTCTGCCAGTATTTTGCTGACTCTGCAGGAGGGACAGGAGAGCCGAACCGTTCTCTTTTCCGGTGATATTGGCAATTCGGATCGCCCTTTGATCCGCGACCCGGAAGCGCCGCCGGAGGCGGATTATGTTGTGGTTGAGTCCACATACGGCGATCGTACCCACGGACCGCGGCCGGATTACGTCACACAGCTGGCCTCTATTTTACAGGAGACCTTTGACCGGGGCGGAAATGTGGTTATTCCCTCCTTTGCCATCGGCAGAACCCAGGAACTGCTGTATCTTATCCGGACGATCAAGGAGAAAGGACTTATACGCGGCCACGGCGGTTTTCCTGTTTATGTAGACAGTCCATTGGCGGTGGAGGCTACAAGGATCTATGCCTCTGGTCTGACTGATTACTACGATCAGGAAACACTGTCGCTTTTAGCACAGGGAATTGACCCGATCACATTTGCAGGACTTAGGCTTTCTGTGACCTCCGATGAGTCGAAGCTGATCAATTTTGATGACACGCCGAAGGTGATTATTTCGGCTTCCGGTATGTGTGAAGCCGGACGCATTCGGCATCATTTGAAACACAATCTCTGGCGCAAGGAATCTACAGTTTTGTTTGTGGGGTATCAATCGGTTGGCACGCTGGGCAGGAAGCTTACCGACGGCGCGAACCGTGTAAATCTGTTTGGCGAAGAGATCGCAGTTAACGCCAGGATTGAAGCTATGGCTGGCATTTCCGGCCATGCGGATATGGAAATGATGCTTAACTGGCTGTTTTCCGTGGGAACGCCAAAGACGGTTTTTGTTAATCACGGTGATGACCGATCCTGTGATTGCTTTGCCCAGACCGTGCATGATCGTCTCGGTTTTGCAACAGTTGCGCCTTTCAGTGGTGATGCATATGATTTGGTTACCGGGGAATGTGTACAGAAGGGGACTGTCGTTCGTGTTTCTAAAAAATCCAAGGGCAGGCTGAATAACAAAGAGGCAATGGAACGTCTGCGTGCGGCCTATGTGCGCCTTGGGAGGCTTGTGGAAGCGATGAAGGTGGTATCCAATAAGGAGATCGCACAGCTCACTGACCGTATCCTCAATCTCTGCGAAAAATTTGAGAGAAAATAACGCCAATTTGCCGGCTGCAAGCACGCAGCCGGCGGCTTTTCTATTGACAAAAATAATATCTTGTGTATAATTGTATACAAAGATACAATCAGAAGGAGAACATACTATGCTTGAAATTTCCGCTAAGACAAACTTACTGGAACAGAAGTCCTATAAGTATTCGCTCCAGGATGTGGCTGAGCCCAACCTGCAACGGGATGTCTTCTCTTACGGCGAGGTCCCTAAGGTGTCCTTTAACCACCGGCGCGTACCTATGAATATGCCGGAGGAAATCTGGATTACAGACACCTCTTTTCGGGATGGACAGCAGTCTGTTGCGCCATACAGTGTACAGCAGATCGTGGATCTTTATAAGCTGCTCAATAAGCTTGGTGGACCTTACGGCATTATCCGCCAGACTGAGTTCTTTATTTACAGCAACAAAGATCGGGAAGCGGTGGAGAAATGCCAGGACTTAGGCCTCCGTTTCCCGGAGATCACCACTTGGATCCGCGCCAGTAAAGAGGATTTTAAGCTGGTGCGGGATATGGGCATCCGGGAGACCGGCATCTTGGTAAGCTGCAGCGATTACCACATTTTTAAGAAAATGAAAATGACTCGCAGCCAGGTGCTGGATTACTATTTGGGTACGGTAAAGGATGCTTTTGCTGCCGGTATCGTGCCTCGATGCCACTTGGAGGACATTACCAGGGCGGATTTCTACGGCTTTGTCATTCCTTTTGTCAATGAACTGCAAAAGCTCTCCCGTGAAGCAGGCATTCCCGTAAAGATCCGCGCCTGTGATACAATGGGCTACGGTGTACCTTACACCGAGGCAGCAATGCCCCGAAGCGTTGCCGGTATTATTTACGGCTTGCAGCACTATTCCGACGTTCCCAGTGAACTTTTGGAATGGCACGGCCACAATGACTTTTATAAGGCGGTTGCCAATGCTTCTACCGCTTGGCTGTATGGCGCTTGCGCGGTCAATTGCTCTATGCTGGGTATCGGCGAGCGTACCGGCAATATCCCGCTGGAGGCAATGGTCTTTGAATATGCTTCCCTGCGCGGTTCTTTGGACGGTATGCAGCCAGCAGTCGTAACGGAGATCGCAGAGTATTTTGAAAAGGAAATGGGCTATCAGATTCCACCTATGACGCCTTTTGTTGGCGAGAGCTTCAATTCTACACGTGCCGGCATCCACGCAGACGGACTTCTAAAGGATCAGGAGATATATTCTATTTTTGATACGGAAAAGCTGCTGAACCGGCCTGCGACCGTGCAAATCAGTAAGACCTCCGGTCTTGCCGGCATTGCCTACTGGATCAATGTCCATTATGGTCTAAAAGGTGACCGGGAGCTGAAAAAGAATGACCCGCTGGTCGTGGCGATTAAGGAGTGGACGGACGCCCTTTATGAGGACGGGCGGCAGACGGTTATGTCCCACGGTGAGCTGGAACAGAAAATTGCCGAGTTGGCACCCGGCCGGTTTTAAGGAGGCAATATGGAAAAGTTTAAGACAGTTTCTTTGGCAGATCAGATATTTGAGAAGCTGGAGGATGATATTATTGTGGGCAATTATGCCCGGGGTGAGATCCTCACAGAGCTAAAGCTTGTTGAGGAGCTGGGCGTTAGCCGTACACCGATCCGGGAGGCCCTTCGCCGCTTGGAGCACGAGCGTCTCATTCAGGAGACCGGCAAGGGCGCAATGGTGCTGGGTATTACTGTGGAGGATCTGATCGATATTATGGATATCCGTATGCGTATCGAGGGTCTTGCCGCAGCCCGGGCAGCAAGAAACCGCACAGATGCAGATAAGGAAAAAATCGCATCTCTATGCGATCTGCAGGACTATTATTATGCAAAGCGCGATTTGGATCGACTGCGTGAGGTGGATGATCAGTTCCACGATCTCATTTATGATCTTTCCCCCGGCAGCATCCTGCAGGATACCTTAACACCCCTTCATAAAAAAACACTGCGCTTCCGCAGAATTTCCATTACGGATGATAACCGGGTGAAAAACTCTGTCAATGAGCACCGGGCCATTGGGCAGGCGATCATCGATGGCGACGAGTCGCTTGCCAGCAAACTTATGGAGGAGCATATCGCCAATGCAAAGATTAATATGATCGAGAGGCTGAAGGAAAATGGGTAAAACACTTGCCGAGAAGATTATTTCTGCCCATCTTGTGGATGGGGATATGACACCGGGCAGTCAGGTCGCTCTGCGGATCGACCAGACCTTGACCCAGGATGCCACCGGCACGATGGCATATTTAGAATTCGAGACGATGGGTATTCCCAGAGTTCGCACAGAGCTGAGTGTGGCGTATGTGGATCACAATACGCTGCAATGCGGCTTTGAAAACGCGGACGATCACCGGTATTTACAGACGGTAGCTGCCAAGTATGGTGTCCGCTTCTCCCGTCCCGGTAACGGTATTTGCCATCAGGTCCATTTGGAGCGGTTTGGCATTCCCGGCAAGACACTTATCGGCTCTGACAGCCATACACCTACCGGCGGCGGTCTTGGTATGCTGGCCTTTGGCGCAGGCGGTTTGGACGTGGCTGTGGCAATGGGCGGCGGTGCCTATTACATCACAATGCCGAAGATGTACAAGGTAAACCTTGTCGGCAGCTTGCAGAAAAACGTGACTGCAAAGGACATCAGCCTCGAAATTCTGCGTATTCTTTCTGTTAAGGGCGGTGTGGGCGCCATCATCGAATGGGGCGGCGAGGGTATTCGCACATTGACCGTTCCTCAGCGTGCTACGATCACCAATATGGGCGCAGAGCTTGGCGCAACGACTTCGATTTTCCCCTCCGATGAGCAGACCAAGAAATTCTTGGAAGCGCAGGGGAGAGGGGATGCGTATATTCCCTTGGAAAGCGATCCCGATGCGGTCTACGATTTGGAAATCACTATCAATTTGGATGAATTAAAGCCCATGATCGCCTGTCCTCACAGCCCCGACAATGTGGTTGCTGTGGAGACCCTTAGAGATGTGAAGGTGGATCAGGTCTGTGTCGGCTCCTGCACGAATTCTTCGCTGCAGGATATGCTGAAGGTTGCCGCAATGCTCAAGGGCAAGACCGTTGCTCCCGGTATCAGCCTTTCCATCTCTCCCGGTTCCCGGCAAGTACTTTCTATGCTGGCCGACTGCGGTGCGCTCAATGATATCCTTGCCAGCGGCGCAAGACTTTTGGAATGCGCCTGCGGCCCTTGTATCGGTATGGGCTTTTCGCCCAATTCCGGTGGTGTGAGCCTGCGTACCTTCAACCGCAATTTCCTCGGCAGAAGCGGCACACGGGACGGTCAGGTCCATCTTGTCTCCCCGGAGACGGCTGTTGCTTCTGCGCTGACGGGCTTTATTACCGATCCCCGGAGCGTGGATGCAGATGTAACCTATGATGTTCCCGCCCAGTTTAAGGTGGACGATTCCGGTGTGCTGATGCCGCTTCCTGAGGGAAATGATGGAGAAGTGCTTCGTGGTCCGAATATCAAAGAGTTCCCCAAGAGTAAGCCCTTTGCTGATAGCTTGACGGCAGAAATTGTGCTGAAAGTGGGCGACAATATCACCACCGATCACATTATGCCCGCCGGCGCTAAGATCCTGCCTTACCGCTCCAATATTCCGTATCTGTCCAATTTCTGCTTTGAGGTCTGCGACCCGGAATTCCCGGCGCGTGCGAAGCAGGCAGGGGATGGCATCGTAGTTGGCGGCAGCAATTACGGGCAGGGCTCTTCCAGAGAGCACGCGGCATTAGTGCCAATGTACTTAGGTGTCCGGTGCGTGATCGCCAAGAGTTTTGCACGGATTCACGTAGCAAACTTAATTAATGCTGGCATTTTACCTCTTACATTTAAGGAGCCTGAGGACTATGAATGGGTCTGTCAGGGCGCAAAGCTCACATTTACAGACATCCGCAGCTCTATGGCCTGCGGCGAATTGACAGTCACCGATGAGGACAGCGGCCGCAGCTTTGCGGCCATCTGTGATTTGACCCAGCGGCAGCAAAATATTTTGCTTGCCGGGGGTCTGCTTAACTACACAAAGGACGGCGGAAAATGAGCCGAATATAAAGGAGAATGACTATGGATATAGAGCAAGCTTTAGATGCGTTTCGTATTCTGCTACAAGAGCAGCAGGAACGGGTTGCAAATATGAATACGCAAAAGACGGATTTTTCTACAAAGCAATGCGTGACCATCGGTGTGGTAGACGGTGACGGCATCGGGCCCATTATTACCAAGCAGGCCACCAGGGTGCTGAAAAAGCTCCTTGCTGACGAGGTGGAGAAGGGGACAGTCATTATTAAGGAGATCGAAGGACTTACCATCGAAAACCGTATGGCCCAAGGAAAGGCCATTCCCGACGATGTACTGGCGGAAATTAAGGCCTGCGATGTGGTTTTGAAAGGCCCCACCACCACGCCTCACGGTGGCACGCTGGAGTCTGCCAATGTGACCATGCGCCGGGAACTGGATCTTTATGCTAATGTCCGACCTGTATGCATTCCTGAGCAGGGCATCGACTGGATGTTCTTCCGGGAGAATACCGAGGGTGAATATGTCCTCGGCAGCCGTGGTCTGGAGCTTCCTGGAATGGCGGTGGACTTTAAGGTCACTACCGATAAGGGCACGCGGCGGATCGTTCGTGCGGCTTTTGAGTATGCCCGCAATAACGGAAAGACCCATATGTCTGTTGTCACCAAGGCTAATATTATGAAAAAGACCGACGGTAAATTCACCGCCATCGCCCATGAGATCGCAGCGGAATACCCGGAGATCACGGTTGAGGATTACTACATCGACATTATGACTGCAAACCTCCTCAAAGAGGGTCTGCGGGAGAAATTTCAGGTGTTTGTAATGCCGAACCTCTACGGTGACATCATCACCGATGAAGCAGCCCAGCTGCAGGGCGGTGTGGGTACAGCCGGCAGCGCAAACTTAGGTGACCGCTATGCGATGTTTGAAGCTATCCACGGCTCCGCGCCCCGTATGATCGAGCGGGGGATGGGGCAGTATGCAAATCCCGACAGCATTTTAAAAGCAGCTGCACTGCTTCTGCGGCATATCTGCCGTGCAGAAGCCGCTGAAAAGCTGGAAAATGCCATTACCGGTTGCCCGCTGACTGTCAAGTCTGACGGCTCTGCGGCAACCTGCGAGGAATACGCAGATGCGCTGATCGCAGCATTATAAGAATAATACCGTCTATGGTTCTCCATAGGCGGTGTTTTTATGTAAGAAGTCCTGAAAATTCATAAAAATTTTATA
>JAZSDE010000094.1:0-9270 GCA_045531015.1 Faecousia sp. | reverse complement strand
GCTAAGCAAAAATTCATTGTAGCCATCGTTGTACTGGATGGCAATCTCCGCGGAAGCGTCGCCCTTGGTGCCCTGCATGTAGATGATGTCCTCATGCAGCGCGGTCTTGTTCCGGTTGCACCAGACGGCGAATTCCCGGATACCGCCCTCGTAGCACATGGTATCAGAGATATCCTCCGCCTGGCGGTTGTCGGTGATCTGAATGGACAGGCCTGCGTTCAGGAAGGCCTCCTCCCGCATACGCTCGTGGAGGATCTCGTAATCGTAGATCAGAGTGTCAAACATCTCCGGGTCAGGCTGGAAGGTGACCTCGGTGCCTGTCTTCTCGGTTTTTCCCACGATGGTCATTTCCTGGGTGATGGCGCCCCGGGCGAATTTCATCTCATAGATGTTGCCGTTCTTGTGGACCCGGACCTTCAGCCACTCGGACAGTGCGTTGACAACGGAGGCACCGACGCCGTGAAGACCGCCGGAGACCTTGTAACCGCCGCCGCCGAACTTACCGCCGGCGTGGAGAACTGTGAACACGACCTCCAAGGCCGGTTTTCCGGTCTGTGGCTGGATATCTACAGGGATACCACGACCGTTATCGGTAACGGTGATAGAATTACCGGGATTGATAGTAACATTGATATGGGTACAGTAACCGGCCAACGCCTCGTCAATGGAGTTATCCACGATCTCATACACCAGATGGTGCAGACCCGAGGTAGAAGTAGAGCCGATATACATACCGGGGCGCTTCCGAACAGCCTCCAAGCCCTCCAAAACCTGAATTTGTTCGCCGCCGTATTCCTGTGTTACCTTTGTTTCTTCAGACATAAAGAGTCCTCCTATGCTTATTCCAATGCCTTGGCCCCCTCACTGAGGGGGCTGTCAGCCGAGCAGGCTGACTGGGGGAGTGTCCTTCGCTTAATAGCATCATCTATCACTGTACAGACACTATAAAAATTCTTATCAATATCACGGTTTGAAAATCGAAGCACGTAGTATCCGAATTCTTCTATTTTCCGTGTCCGTTCTTCATCTTTCTTTTGTTCGGTCGGTGTGTAGTGTCCACCACCGTCTAATTCAATTACAAGTCTTGCTTTTGCGCAGAAAAAATCTGCAATAAAGTGACCAATCACTTTCTGTCTTTGTATTCTTGTAGGATATGTTTTTAAGAAGCAATACCATAGTTTTCTTTCCCATGGAGTCATATCATTTCGCAATTCTTTTGCGAAATTAACATTTTTATGGTCATAATGCATTTATCTTACGACACTCCCTCCGAGTCGCTGTTCGCGACTCACCTCCCTCAAAGAGGGAGGCAAGGCTTCTATTTTACATTTCCCTTTTCAATTTCAATCGTCTTTCCCAACTGGGTAAATCTCCCCGGTTCACAGCAGGTAATAAAGACCTGCCCGTCGGTAATTTGATTAAGGATAAAATCCTGCCGACCCGGATCTAATTCTGACAATACGTCATCCAGCAGCAGCACCGGCATTTCACCGCTTTCCCGCTGCATCAGCTCCCGCTGGGCAAGCTTTAAGCTGATAGCCGCCGTCCGCACCTGTCCCTGTGAGCCAAAGGTCTTTACGGAAAGGCCGGAAAGATCGACATCAAAATCATCCTTATGAGGCCCGGTCAAACACTGCATACTCTCTAATTCCGCCCGATAGTGGCGCTCCAAATGGTCTTGCAGTGCTTCCGTCAGCACATGTACAGGCGCAAAAGGATCACGAACCGTGGAAACGGTGTGATATTGCAGGGAAAAGTCCTCTTTTCCGCCGGAAAATTGCCCGTGATACACACTGGCCGCTTTTCCTAAGCCCTCAAAAAACCGGGCGCGGTAGGAAATCAGCAGTGCGCCCACCTGACAAAGCCGGGCATTGTACTCCGGTAAAATCTCCAAAAGGGCCGGATTTTCAAACCGATCCTTTAATATTCGGCTTTTTTGCTCCAAAATGCGGTTATATTCTGTCAGCGCAGCCTCGTAATTGGGCCGCAGCTGGCAGAGAGCCTGATCCGCCAGGCGGCGGCGGGGGGACGCACCGGTCTTTAACACCAATAAATCTTCCGGGCAAAACAACACCGTCTGTAAAACACCGCTAACTTCCCCAGCGGTCTTTTTCTTCACACCATTAGCATAAAGCTGCCGCTGTCTTCCATTGGGAAACAGCACCCAGCGCAGCGTTTGCTCCCGCTCTTGCGAAAAGACAGAGCCGGAAATTTCCGCAAAATCTGCTCCAAAACGGACAAGTTCGCTTGTCCGTTGGGCGCGAAAGCTCTTTCCTGAGCCCAAATAGCCGATAGCCTCTATTAAATTGGTCTTTCCTTGGGCGTTATCACCCACAATGAGGTTCACTTCCGGTGAAAAATCTATAGAAAGAGCCTCATAATTCCGGAAATCCCGGATGTTTATATTACGGAGCTGCATGGATAGAAATGAGATAGGTATCTGCGTTAAAGGAGAAGCTGTCTCCGGGATAAAGCTTCTTTCCCCGCATAGTGCAAACTTCTCCGTTTACACTTACCATACCGTCTAAGATCAACTGCTTTGCTTCACCGCCGGAGTATACGATATTGGCATACTTCATTGCGTCCTGCAGTTTAATAAACTCCGTATGGATGACCACCGGAATGAAATTTTCCTTTTTCTTAACGGTTACTTTCATAAATTCCCTCAGCTTTTGATTCTTACCGGCAGAACCATGTAAGAGAAGTCGTATTTTTCTTCTGCGGAGGTAAAGACGATGGGGCTTAAGCTGTTGGTCAACTCCAGCACCACTTCCTCACTGGGAATGACCCGCAGAGCATCTGCCAGATACCGGACATTAAAGCCGATCTCCAGATCCTTACCGTCACCGGCAATAGCGCAGCGGTCTTCTGCCGCGCCGATGGTGGTATTGGTGCGAAGCTGCAGCACCTGCTCGGAGAATACACAGCGCACCGGGCTCTTGTACTTTTCGGAAACGATCAGGCCTACGCGCTCAATCGCAGAGGATAGGTCTGCCACATTGGCAGTGAGCTTAATGGGGCTGTTTGTAGGTACTACCTTCCGCCAGTCCAAAAAATCTCCCTCTAAAAGACGGCAAATGAGGGTGGCATCGCCCAAATTAAACAAAATGTGCTTACTGTCTAAAGTGAAGGACACCTCGTCGTCATTGTCCACCAAAATCTTTTCCACTTCCTTGAGACCCTGTGCAGGCACAACGAAGGAAATTTCCGTGCCTGCATCAGCCGGGAAAGTACGCCGGGCAAGACGGAAGCCGTCTACTGCGATGGCAGAAACCTTATCTGTTTCCACCTCGAACTTGACGCCGGTGTGGATAGGACGACCCTGATTTTCGGAAACTGCGAAAATGGTGCTGCCGATCAGCTCCTTCAGAGCGCTCTGGGGGAGAGAAACATTGCGGCCGCTGCCTACATCCGGCAGGCTGGGGTAATCTTCTGCAGGCTCTGCAGAAATGGTAAAGGAAGAATAGCCGGCGCGAACGGAGACCTTATAATTCTCATCTACCGCCACAGTCACCGGCCCCTCCGGCAGACGGCGGATAATGTCACCAAACAGACGGGCAGGGAATACGCACTTGCCAGCCTCTAATATTTCTGCATCCACCCGGTAGATAACCGCTGTCTCCATATTGTAGCCGGTAAAGGTCAGATCACCGGAAGCATCGCAGAAAATGCCCTCCAGCGCAGTGATAGCACTCTTGGGTGCTACTGCACGGCCGGTAATATTAAGTGCTGTAACGAGCATACTTTTTTCACAGGTAAACCGCATACAAAAAACCTCGATTCTGTAAAATAATGAAATATAAATATATAAATAGATATATTAGGTAGTAATAATAGCAGTAGGGGAAAATATATGGGGAAAACTCCCGAAAGCCTTGTAGTTAGGGCGTTTTTTATCCACAGCCCCATTGTGTAATTTACAAAGCTTTTTCACAGCCTTTGTGGAGAAGAAAAATACAGAAAACTTTTCCACAGAAAATCTTTCCACATTCCACAACCCTTGTGGATAATTTTGATAAGGAGACACTATTAAAATATCATCTCGTAGGGGCGACCAATGGTCGTCCGCGGACGTGCAATGCACGCCTCTACAATCATTCATTATAGGCAGGAATGAATATTTGCTGTAATGTCCCGAATGTTGTTTTGCAGCGCAGTTCCGCCCACCTGCAAAGCCTTTTCGATCTTCTCTACGGAGTAGAGGATGGTAGTGTGATCCTTGCCGAGCTCCATACCGATGGCGGGAAGGGAGAGGTTGGTCAGTTGCCGAATCAGGTAAATGGCAACGTGCCGGGCTTCGGCTACTGTCTTTGTCCGCTGATTGCTCCGGAGCACTGCTTCATCGATGGAATAGAACTTGCAGACCTGACTGATGATCAGGCTGGGGGTGGGCAGCGCGCTTCCCTCACTCTTAAACATATCGCTGATAGCCCGGGAGACATTAGGCAGATCCAACGGCATATTGTTAAGATCCCGGTAAGCCATGATCTTTTTGACAGTACCTTCGATCTGCCGCACATTGGTGGTCACATTGACAGCGATGTAGTTACATACATCATCCGGCAGCTCTAAACCGAGAGAAACAGCCTTATTCTTAATGATTGCCATACGGGTCTCGTAGTCCGGGGGCTGGACATCAGCGGTCAGACCCCATTCAAAACGGGTCTTCAGCCGATCCTCCAAGGTCAGCATATCGCTGGGCTTCCGGTCGGAGGTCATAACGATCTGCTTGTGCTCCTCATAGAGCTTATTGAAGGTATGGAAAAATTCTTCCTGGGTGGATTCTTTACCGGCAATAAACTGAATATCATCAATGAGGAAGAGATCAGCTTCCCGGTACTTGTTGCGGAACTCTAAATTCTTACCGCTGCCGATGGCGGCGATCAGTTCATTTGTAAATTGGTCGCCTTTAATATAGACAACGTTGGCTTTGGGATTCTCTTTACGAATACCGTTGGCAATGGCGTACAGCAGGTGGGTCTTACCCACACCGGCAGGGCCGTAAATAAACAGGGGATTGTAGACTTGACCGGGATTATTGACCACCGCATTGGCGGCAGAATAAGCAAAACGGTTAGAGGGGCCAACCACGAAATTCTCAAAGGAGAATTGGGGGTTAAAGGCGATCTGGGGCACACCCTTTTCTTTTTCTTTGTAGCTTTCCAATTCCTGAGAGCTGAGAACCAGTAAAGTGGCATCGGAGTTAAAAATCTCCCGGAGGGCAGCATTGATAAGATCGGAGGTCTTAGCTGCGATCATATCCCGGTGAAATTCTGAAGGGATGTGGATCACCAAATGCTCGCCCGTCAGCTCCACTACCTCTGCACTGTCGAACCAGCCGGAAACAATGGTGCTACTGAGACGCTCCTCCAAATATTGCAGGATTTTTGCCCATACATAGGCGGAAGAATACATAATAAACGGCTCCTTTCTCTTTTCTGCTTGCGCCGAAATATTCTAAATAAAAAACATACCTATTCACCGTAAATTTTATCACATATCTGTGGAAAAAACAAGGCTTTTTTGCAGGATACATTATTAAATAAATAAAATCCTTTGCAGGGGTCGGTATCTACGGCGACCCGTATGTATCATTATTTTTTGTAAATTTGCAAAAAAAAGTATTGACAAAGACAAAATTAGGTGTTATATTATAAATGTAAATAAGAACTATTCTTATTTAGGAGGTAAATAAATGGAAGCGCAAAAGCAATTCAGAAAGCGCAATGCCATCCTTTCTTACCTTCAGGCGACCAACGAGCACCCCTCGGCAGAGATGGTGTATATGGGACTGAAAGAGAACTGTCCCGATCTGTCGCTGGCCACCGTCTACCGGAACATTGCTCTGTTTCGTAATCAGGGTCTGATCCAATGCGTTGGTACAGTGAAAGGGATCGAGCGGTTCGACGGAAATACCGCGCCCCATGTCCACTTTATCTGCAATGAATGCGGAAGCGTGTTGGATTTGCCAGAGGTAGAGGCGCCCGCGCAATTATGTCAGGCCGTGGAAAGCGGCACCGGTGGCAAGGTGAATATGTACAGCCTGAGCTTTGCCGGAATTTGTAAAAACTGTATTAAAAAAGAAAATTAAAATTTTGGAGGAAAAAGTTATGAAAAAGTTTGTTTGCAGTGTTTGTGGTTATGTGCACACCGCCGAGGAGCTGGATGCTGAGTTTCGCTGCCCCGTATGTAAGGTCCCCGCTTCCAAGTTCGTGGAGCAGAAGGGCGAGATGAAGCTGGCTGCTGAGCACGAGTTCGGCGTCTACGAAAAGACTGTAGAAAATAACCCCGACATCTCCGCAGAGGACAAGGCCTATATTAAGGAACAGCTGTTCGCCAACTTTAACGGCGAGTGCAGCGAGGTGGGTATGTACCTGTGCATGGCACGGATCGCCCACCGGGAAGGCTATCCTGAGATCGGTCTCTACTGGGAGAAGGCAGCTTGGGAAGAGGCTGAGCACGCCGCCAAGTTTGCAGAGCTGCTGGGCAGCACCTTAGAGCCCAATATGAAGGCCACCACCAAGGATAACTTGGCTTGGCGTGTTGACTGCGAGTTCGGCGCAACTGCCGGCAAGTTCGATCTGGCCGCCTGTGCTAAGAAGAACGGTCTGGATGCCATCCACGACACCGTCCACGAGATGGCTCGCGACGAGGCCCGCCACGGCAAGGCTCTGCAGGGTCTTCTGGAGCGTTACTTCAAGTAAGCAGTTATGAGCGGAATTCCTTCGAAGTGCCCTAAATGCGGAAGAACAAAGGCTTGGAAAGAAGAAGTAAATCCCTTTACAAGCGGAATTCCCGCGGGAAGTGCGGTTCGATTCCGATTATTCTCGGTGAGAGGGCTTTTTGCAAGACCAATCAAAGAGAAACTCGGTTTTTATAAAGTGAAATACCGCTGTAAAAACTGTGGCTTTGAGGAGACCTATGAACTGCCCCACTAAATAATGAGGCTTGCCACGGTAGTGCTCTGCTGGAGCGCTACTTCAAGTAAGAAAACCGAAACCGGTGGGCATAATACCCACCGGTTTTTATAAAAGGAGAGAGCTTTATGAAAAAGAAAAAATACCTGATTCCCCTAATTGTGGCGGCAGTTGTTCTTTTGGGAATTGTGATCGCGGTGGCTGCCGGCGGTAAAAGTGACGGCCCTTTGTCCGTTAATGATATTAAGACGGTGGTCTTAAATGACCTTGGTGTCCGGGAAAGTCAAGCGGGGGAGATCCACGCCCATCCCACAACCTTTGAAGGCGCAGCCTGCTATACTGTCTACATCACCGCGGATGGTAAAAATTGGGAATATATGATTGATGCTTTTACCGGGGAAGTTCTTAGTAAGACGGAAAACGACCACGGTCACAGCCATTGAATGTGAAAGGAGAAAAATTATGAACGAACAAGTTGCAAAGCTATTAAATGAGCAGATTAATAAAGAACTTTATTCTGCATATCTCTATTTGGATATTGCAAATTATTATGACGAGCTGGATTTGGACGGCTATGCCAATTACTATATGATCCAGGCTCAGGAGGAAAGAGACCACGCCCTGCTGTTTATGAAATATATGCAGATCAATAACCTGAAGGTGACCTTAGAGGCCATCGGTAAGCCGGATAAGGTGTTTTCTTCTGTCCTTGACCCCTTGGAGGTTGCTGCGGAGCACGAACGCTATGTGACGGCACTGATCAACAACATCTACCACGAAGCCCATCAGGCAAGGGACTACCGGACGATGAAGTTCCTCGACTGGTTTGTAGATGAGCAGATGGAGGAAGAGGAGAATGCCGATTCCATGATCAGCCGTTATAAGCTCTTTGGACAGGATCCCAAGGGTCTGTATCTCCTTGATCAGGAATACGCTGCCCGGGTCTACGCTGCGCCGTCGCTGGTGCTGTAAGGAGCGTTTATGGAAAACGAACTGCGTTTCAAGGAGAGCCTTGTTGTCCGGGCAGAAAAGGACTGTCAGGTCTACTGCCCTATTTGTCACAAGGTCTTAGATGTCAAAGAGGGTCAGCCTATCCCTCGCTGCTGCGGAAAACCTATGGAGGTTTGGAAATAAAAAACCTTCCCCTTTGGGGAAGGTGGCATTTGCGAGGGACGAGCAAATGACGGATGAGGTAAAAACCTCACCCACCGCTTCCGCGGTCCCCCCTCCCCAAAAGGGAGGGTTAAACCAGCCGCCAATTCGGCGGCTGATTTTAATATTCTGTTTTGTTTTTACGGAGTGTCTGCTTTAAGGTCGTAATGGTATCGGAAATGATCTTAATTTCCGTTTGGTCGCAGTCTGCCACCAAATCCACAAGCCAATGATCTACGATAGGCTTTGCCTTCTCAACCTCTTTACAAAGTACTTCATCGGCGGAACAACCTAAACGGTTTATAATCGCAAGAAATACTTTCAGAGATACTGTACCGGAACCTGTTTCCAAATGGCTGATGTGTGTGACACCCACACCGGCTGCTTCGGCAAGTTCTTCTTGTGTAATATGCTTATTTTGACGGATTTGTTTAATTTTATACCCGATACTACTATAATCAATCATACAAATAGCCCCTTATTTTTTATCTACTTGTATTGTATGTGCAATTTGATTATGATATAATATCTTATAAATGCAATTGCATTTACAGTTCAATAGAAAAAGGTGTCTATTATGGAAAGTGATACATGTGTAGTGTTTGGTCTTAGCAATGCCCCAGATAACTTAACGGAAAAAATTCTGAAAACAGCGGAACGGTATTATTTGGAATATGGCGTGCGTTTTTTTGTTCTTGGACACTACGGCAATTTCGATAAATGCGCTTTGAAAGCACTTAATATTCTAAGTGAAAAATACCCGGACATTGGTTTAAGTATGCAAATGGCCTATGAACCCTCCATTGAACAAATACCCCGCGAATTTCCTCACTTGGAAATTCCAATCAAAACGATTCAGGAGGCGAAGACATTTATCTGCTATGTGAAACGTCCATATAACACACGCGTGCTCCTGAAAAATATGCAGCAAATCTATGACTATAACGACAGGATCATAACCAACTTAGGCAGACGGTAATGAGTAGGGGTCAACGTCCCCAACGACACAAAAAAAAACGGCGCCCGACCCGGCGGGGTTACTATTTATTTTCCCATTTAATTGACTTCTGCCGTATAGATATAAATACTTATATCTGCAAAGTGCTTTAACAGCTTCAGTTCTGTGCCTTTTTCCTTTGCTGCCTGCGTAGCGGTATTGGCTTCCGCCGAGTTTAGAAAAACATAGGCGCAATTTTCAGGC
>JAZSDE010000099.1:0-26408 GCA_045531015.1 Faecousia sp. | reverse complement strand
TTATAGATAACCGCCCAAGCGACCGATACGACAATGCAGATAACGAGTGAGCCGATACCGCTTGAAAGGTTGGCATTTACCGACGCTCCATAGAGGAAAATGTTGAGAAATGCCGTAGGGAGTTTAAGATTTTCAACGATTGCTGCAGCTCCGATAATCAGTATGCCCGTACCAAAGAAGAAGGATGATGCCACGGAAATACCGAAATATCTTCTGAAGATCACGTTGAGGAAGGTGTAAAGGCTTGCCCAACCGAGTGACATAATGATCTTTCCGAGAATAGCAATAAGTAATGAGCCCACATTGACAGTTGTTTCGTATCCCGCAATAAGTCCTCCCACCGTACCGCCAATGAAATAAGTAATACACATACACGCCATTGCAAAAGCGCATACAAGACTCTTGGAAATCATATAGTCCTGCTTTTTTGCGTGGGTTGTGAAGAGCTGCTTTACATAGCCGGATTTATAGTCGTGACCAATGAAAATTGACACCATAATACCGCCGAAAATAAACACCATATTCATATTGGCATAATCGGCAATGGTTTCGATTACGTAAAGCGACTTGGTTGCGGCAATGATCTGCCACACATTGGAATAGAGAGGTTCCATCGCATTGCCGTTTTGGTCTGGCATCATGGTCATAGCTGATACCATTGCAGGGATGATAGCTGCAACCCCCAGGAAAATGTAAAACATAGGAGTATGGAACAGACGGTAAAAATCTACGCCGAGCATACCTTTTATTCTTTCCGTAAAGCTCGGGTTGCGAAATTTAAGTTCTCTTGTCATGTTACTTCTCCTCCTTCTGTGACATCAGCTCAATGTAGTATTCTTCAAGACCGATCTTGTTCTTTTTCAGCTCGCTGACAACATAACCGTTTTTCATCAAGTAATCAACGATAGCCGCTGTATCGTCCACGTCATAAACACGAATATAATCATCTTCAATGCGAACATCCGTAAACTTTGATTCCAAAAGTGCCTTAGCTCCGTTCATATCCTTTGTTTTAAGTGATACGAACACCTGAGCCCTTGAATCCATTTCTTCTGAGGAAAGCTCCATAATCATCTTACCCTGACGGATAATGCCGTAGTGTGTTGCAATCTTTTCAAGCTCACCGAGAATATGGGAGGAGATGAGCACGGTGCAACCGTAATTTTTCGTAATATCCACAAGTATCTCACGCATAATTCTCATACCGTCGGTGTCAAGTCCGTTGATAGGCTCATCTAAAATCAGCAAGGCGGGCTCACCAAGGAGCGCCATTGCAATACCGATTCTCTGCTTCATACCGAGAGAATAACTCTTAAACTTAATGTTTGCATTGTCCTCCATACGAACAATTTCAAGGACACGATGGATTTCCTCGTCAGCGTTTTCGATACCGAGATTGATGCACTGCATCTTCAGGTTCTGATATACACTTGAGCCGGGGAAACAGCCTGCATTTTCAATAAGTGCGCCCACTCTTACACGGACACCGGGATCGGTATAATCTTTGCCAAACAACCTAATATCACCGGAATCGGGAACCAGGTGTCCACAAATAAGCTTCATAGTCGTGGATTTACCTGAACCGTTCTCGCCGATGAAACCGTAAATGGCGCCTACGGGAACGGTCATATTCAGATGATCCACCGCATACATAGTGCGAAAGCTTTTAGAAAGGTTTTTAATTTCTATAGCGTTCATTTTTTATTTATCCTCCTGCCGTATATACGCCGAAAAGCGAGACGGCAAAAGCCGTTTCGCTTACCTGGCAATGATTATTTTTTCTTTGCTGCGTCGTAACGCTCGTTTGCAGCGGCGGTTCTTGCATTTGCATCTGCAATCTGTGCATCACGTTCTTCCTGCATCTTAGCTGCTCTTTCGGCGGGAGTCATATGAGCATCATCCCAACTCTTCTTTGCATCAGCCTTTGCCTTTGCAAAGGTGTTATGACCTCTGTTCTCCTCAAAATTAGCTTTGCTTTCAGCTTTTGCTGCTTCAAAATTTGCCTTATCAACCTCGTGCTGAGCCTTTGCAGACTCTTTTATGTCCTGAAACGCCTTTTTGAAAAAGCCAACGGTTTTTTCTGCTGCCACTTCGGCACCTTCTACTAAAATCTGCTCATCATTGATGTTTTTCATAATTATTCATCTTTAACCTTTCATAATTCTATCGCTGAGAGCGATGATTTTATCAGCATACTTCTTACGGCGAGAGCCGAGAATGCTTTTATAGATGGGATAGTTGATGATTGCCATAAACATACCAATGATTCCGATAACAATACCATAAAGCATTGGATTCTGAATGCCGACAGTTTCTGCGATGTCAGTCATCACAAGGCTCATGCCTGCGCCCATAATAATAGCGGATATGCTGCCGAAGATGTAGGCAAACACGTTTGCCGGGCGCTTAACCTTTAAGTCCAACTCCCTGAGTTCATCAAGACCGGTATGCTCCTTTTCAGTGTACTGCGTGCGGATCTTTTGTACGAGAAATTCTTGATCGTTCTTATTCATAATGGTAACCTCTTTCTTCATTTAATGCGTTTATTATAGCCTCTGATCTCTTGAACTTCTTTATTCTCTTTTGCTAAATATCTATAAACGGAGAATGTTTTCTGACGCATTTGCGTCCTCTTTTGTTTGCTGAATTATTTGTCGCCGGAAAGTCTTTTCATTCACTTCTACAAACTTAGATATTCTAATCATCTCCTTTTTGATTTTGTGTCTGCATTATAATTCTCTGTTGTTTGCGATTTTTTTGGGAAATGTTTATGTTTTATTAAAAATGAGACTGTTGTAAAACGCAAGTTTTGCAACAGTCCCTTTATTATACGTATGATAAAATTTTCACAGACCGCAATGCGGGAAATTTATAACGTGAGGAGAATACATATGCAAAGAAAGACACGATCGACGCTTCTTCAGGAGCTCGCACCGATCTGGCTTGCGGATGTGCGAATGCGTGTAAAGGAATCCACCTATACCCGCTATTACCGCAATGTGTACCGGTATCTCCTTCCTCATTTGGGGGAGACACCGGTCTATAAGCTAAACACCCTGCAAGTCAGCGGCTATGCCGACTTTTTGCTGTCCCAGGGCGGTATCCGGGGCAGTGGACTTGCGCCCAAAACCGTTTCAGACATTCTCTCGACGCTAAATACGGTGCTGCAGTACGGACAGATCTGCGGGTATCCCTGCGCACCTGCCCGCGGCATCCGCTTACCCGGCAGCTACCGCCAGACGGTCACATTGCCACCGGACAGTCGGGCACTGCTGGAAAAGCTGATCCTGAGCCGCAACGATACCACCAGCATAGGCATTATGCTATCCCTCTTTGCAGGCTTGCGGATCGGAGAGCTGTGCGGACTGCGCTGGGAGGACATCGATTTAAAAAATAAGACACTTACCGTCAGCCGGACGGTGGAACGGATCGCAGACCTGAACGCCTCCTATAACCGGACGAAGCTTATCATCAGCGAGCCGAAGACCGCCAATTCCTACCGGCAGATCCCGCTGCCCCACTTTTTGACAGAAAGACTGGGAATGCTGACCCCGGTAGAGGGCGCTTACCTACTGTCAGGAAGTGATAGCCCCATCGAGCCCTGCACCTTTTATAAGCGCTACCGGCGCTTTTTGACGGTGAACGGTCTGCCGGCGTACCGCTTCCACGCTCTGCGGCATACCTTTGCCACCCGCTGTGTGGAGGTGGGCTTTGATACAAAGGCGCTGTCGGAAATTATGGGTCACGCCAATGTCGCCACAACGATGGCGATCTATGTCCACCCGCCAATGGCGCAAAAGCGCAGATATATGGAAAAGCTTGCGCCGAATTTTGCCCATAAAAAATGACAGGCGCCGGCCTGCCAAAAAAGCGGATATGGAAAGAAAGTATTGTACTTCATTGCACAGAGGGGCGTTTTCCCCTCTGATGCTACGCATTATAGCGCTTTTAGCCCGAAAAGTCAACCCTTACGCCCCTCCGGTGGCTTATCGCAAGAAGTGATAAAGGAAATCACACGAATTATTTCATAGAGAAAATGGAGAAAATCCCACAAAATATCCGTTTATTTCTAATTTTTCGAGAAGTTAAAAAAATACAGCAATGAAGTACAATACTTCATTGCCAACAAAAATCTTGAAAAAAAGGAGTAAAAAAACAATGAGAAGAAGTAACAAAAAAGGCTTCACCACGGTAGAGCTTGTCATCGTCATCGCTGTGATCGCGATCCTCGCTGCCGTGCTGATCCCCACATTTGCAAACCTTGTTAAGAAGGCTAACATCTCTGCTGACACCCAGTTGGCAAAAAATCTGAACACCGCACTGGCAATGGACACTGCTGCAAACGGCAAGCCCAGTGACTTTGACGATGTACTGGATGCACTTTATGAGAGCGGCTTTGTGCTGGCCAATATGAACCCCACCACTGACGGCTGCTATTTCGTCTGGGAAGAAGATGAGAACCAAATCATGCTGGTCGAGGTGGATGGCAGTACATACAAGGTTCTCTACAGCTTGAAGGATGCCGGTGATGCAGATACCACATGGCATGTTGCTGTCAGAAATGAAAGAGTTGCTAACACTGTAAAGGCTGCTCTGCCCAATGTATCTCTTGAGATGACTATCCTCAACACAACCGATCTGAACAACGAGATCAACAAGGGCGGCACCAACACTGTTTATATCGATGGTAGTATCATTACTGACGACAATAATGTTATCAAGCTGGATAAGACCGATGCGGTTACGACCATCGATTTGGGCTCCAACACTGTTACTGGCGGCTCCAAAAACACTGCGATCAAAGCAATTCCCATTGAGGTTGTTGCTGGTCAGTTAACTCTGAAAAATGGCGTTGTGAATGCTACTGGCCAGATTATTGATGATGATGGAAAAACTGCTGATATTCCGCTGGTAGCATCTAAAGGCACATATACTAAGATCGACGGAACAACATTTAATATCACTACACCTAATGATGGATATCTCGCATTCCATAACGAGGCTGATCTCGAAAATGTTACAATCAATAGCTCCAATTGTGGCGTTAACTTGAACGGCGCTGACGTTGTCACACTCGAAAACACAACGATCAATGCAGAGTTCTGCTTCTTTGTTTCCAACTGGAACGGTACGAACCATACCACTGAGCACAGCAAATTGGTCATCGAGAGCGGTAATTATACTGCTGTTAATTATGCAATTGAGGTCTACAGTGGTGAGGTTGTTATCAATGGTGGTACATTCACCAGAACTTCTGATGGCGGTCTGTTCAAGCTTTATGATAACGGATATGATACCAAAATCACTATCAAGGGCGGTACTTTTGCTACAGCAAGAGATGGCAGCTATGAATATAACGAACTTACCAAGGAGATTTTGGAGAAATTCTTGACCAACAAGAGCGGTGTACGGACTGCTACGGTCACCGGCAGCGTTGCAGAAGGTTTCACTATTGTTGGATAAAACGTAATCGATAATTTCAACGCACCCCCGGGATTCGTCCCGGGGGTATTTTACTGCGTAGGTGGAAGGCACATCGTAGGGGGCGGCGCCTTCGACGCCCCGCCGGGAAACATCTCCTTTGAACAAAAACGAAGGTGCGGCGCGTAGGGGTGATTCGTGAATCGCCCGCCAAAGCCTTCTCCTTGAGGAGAAGGTGTCAGCCGAACAGGCTGACGGATGAGGTGTTAACACAACCATTCCACCTCATCCGTCAGAAATCAAAGATTTCTGCCAGCTTCCCCGCAAGGGGAAGCCTACAAACGCACCATAGTCAGAATTTGTTGGGGGCGGCGTCCCCGACGGTCCTTTTCTAAAACGGAAAACCCTCCCCTTTGGGGAGGGGGGACCGCGGAGCGGTGGGTGAGGTCAACCTCATCCGTCAGCCCTTACGGGCTGCCACCTTCCCCAAAGGGGAAGGTTTTTGGAGGGTTACAGCGCTGTCAATTTCTCGTCTACCATCTGCAGCAGATCCCGGATTTGCAAATGCTGGGGACATTTATCCTCACACTGTCCGCAGCCGATGCAATCGCTGGCAGTGGCGCCGGGATTTTTCTCGTTGTTTATGTAGCCAAGGTAGGTCTTTTTCGCCAGCTCGGACAGACCGTACACATTGTGATAAGTATAGGCTTGAAAAATTTTCGGGATATTGATCCCCTTGGGGCAGGGCTGACAGTAGGCACAGCCCGTGCAGTACAGCTCCGAGAATTTCTTAAGATTTTCCAGGGATTCGCCCACCTTTTTCCACTGCTCCTCGCTCATCGGCTCGGGAAGGGAGGCGATGGCGGCATTTTGCTCTACCATTTCTACGGTCTGCATGCCGGACAGGGCACAGCAAACGCTTTTATTTCCCAGCACAAACCGCAGTGCCAGCTCATAGGTATGCAAGTTGCCGCTGCCTAATTTTTGGGAAAGCTCCGTAGGTGCCGCCAGCCGTCCGCCGCCTACGGGACCCATCACAAGAACGCCTAAGCCTTTCTTTCTTGCGTAGGCCATCATTTCCTCATTGGCACGGTCTAAGAGGTTATACTGCAGCAGCACGGTTTCTAAGCCGTCACCGTTGTCAATGATGTGCTTCAGCGCCTCAGGCTTATCGTGGAAAGAAAAGGAGATGTGGCGGATCTTGCCCTTAGCTTTTAATTCCTTTGCCCGCTCCAAAAGACCAAGCGGGACGATGACCTCGTCAAATTCCTTTTGGTTGATGCCCCAGAAATGATAAAAGTCTACATAGTCTGTGCCAAGCTTCCGAAGGCTTTCGTTTAGGCTTTCCTCATATTCATTAGCGCTGGAGACCTTGCTCACATTGCACTTTGTGGAGATATAGACTTTGTCCCGGTTGGGTGCAAGTGCCTTACCAATGGCGATTTCGCTGCCGCCGTGGCAGTAATAGGGCGCGGTATCGAAATAGTTTACGCCCAATTCATAAGCGCGCAGGAGCATTTCATTTACTTTTTCCTGATCGATCTGCCAGTCGCCGTTTTCGTCCTGATATTCCGGCAGTCTCATACAGCCAAAGCCCAGCGCAGAAATTTCCACTCCGGTATTTCCCAATTTGCGATATTGCATAAGATCCCTCTTTCTGTTTTTTCTTTCAGTATAGCATAGTCCTATGTGTAGCACAAGCAGGAATATAATTATAACCCGTAGGGGTGAGCATTGCTCGTCCGTCGATTCCCACCGCGCCTGCGACCTTCCACTGTCATTGCGAGGAGCGAAGCGACGTGGCAATCTCCCGGTATGCAGTGTCGTTAATTGAAAAAGCCGCCCAACCGGGCGTCTTTTTGTATCATTTTACGGGCTTAAAGCTATCCTTCAGGCTGACGCTGCGGTTAAAGACCAGATGGTCAGGCGTGCAGTCCTTGCTGTCCGGGCAGAAATAGCCAAGACGCATAAACTGATAGGATGCAGGTGCTTTGGCATTTTCCAAGCTCTTCTCGACCTTACAGCCGGTGAGCACCTCCAAAGAATTGGGGTTCAGGCAGGCGAGGAAATCCTTGCCTGCGGCATCGGGATCGGGATCGTCAAAGAGGTTAGAATACTGCCGCACTTCGGCATCGAGACAAGTCTCGGCATCCACCCAGTGGATGGTCGCGCCCTTAATTTTCCGTCCGTCGGCAGGGTCACCGCCCTTGGAGTCGGGATCATAGGTAGCGAGCACTTCCGTTACATTGCCGTTTTCATCGGTGACACAGCCGGTGCAGGAGATCACATAGGCGCCCTTAAGTCTACACTCAGGACCGCCGGGGAAGAGCCGCTTATATTTCGGCACAGGTTCTGCGAGGAAATCATCATTTTCGATCCACAAATTCCGGGAGAAGGTGATGGTGCGTGTGCCTGCCTCAGGATCGTTGGGATTATTCTCCACCTCAAAGGTCTCGGATTTGCCCTCGGGATAGTTGGTAATGGTCAGCTTGATGGGCTTTAAGACCGCCATCACGCGCTGTGCCTTTTCGTTGAGATCCTCCCGGAGGCAGTGCTCTAAGAAACCATACTCGATGGTGTTGGGGCTTTTTGTAATATTTATATGGTTACAGAAATTACGGATGGCGGCAGGGGTGTAGCCACGGCGGCGCAGACCGCACAGCGTGGGCATCCGGGGATCGTCCCAGCCGGAGACATAGCCGTTTTCCACCAGCGCTCTTAATTTCCGCTTAGAAAGCACCGTGTGGTCGATGCCCAGTCGTGCAAATTCGATCTGCCGGGGTGTGTGGGGCACGGAGACATTTTCTACCACCCAGTTATAAAGGGGTCTGTGGTTTTCAAACTCCAAAGAGCACAGAGAGTGGGTGATGCCCTCCAGAGCGTCCTGAATGGGGTGTGCAAAGTCGTACATGGGATAGATGCACCATTTATCGCCCTGACGGTGATGATGCATATGACGGATCCGGTAGATCACCGGGTCACGCATATTGAAGTTGCCGGAGGCAAGGTCAATCTTTGCCCGCAGCGTATACTTGTTGTCCTCAAATTCACCGGCACGCATCCGTGCGAAAAGATCAAGACTTTCCTCAATGGGACGGTCGCGGTAGGGGGAGACAGCAGGGGTATTGAGGTCACCGCGCATTTCCTTTGCCTGCTCAGGGGTCAGCTCGCAGACATAGGCAAGACCCTTTTTAATGAGTTCTACGGCGTACTCGTAGTCTTTTTCAAAATAGTCGGAGCCGTAGTAGAAACGGTCGCCCCAGTCAAAGCCCAGCCAGTGGATATCCTCCTTGATGGCCTCCACGAACTCCACATCTTCCTTTGTGGGGTTGGTATCGTCCATACGCAGATTGCAAAGACCGCCGAACTTTTCCGCAGTGCCAAAGTCGATGATCAGCGCCTTGCAGTGACCGATGTGGAGATAACCGTTAGGCTCCGGCGGAAACCGGGTGTGAACGGTCTTGCCGGCATAGCGGCCACCTTCGGCAATATCTTCTTCAATAAAGGCGTGAATGAAATTTTTGCTCTCGGTCATTTCAGCCATTATCCGTACCTCTTTCCGTAAAAAATTACAGTTTATTATAAACCATCTTTCCATATTTTGCAACCGAAAATCCGGAAATTTAACGGAAAACTTCTTTCTCGGCACAAAGTTGAAAACAATTTGCGAATTTGGAGAAATTTTAGTTGTCAATTCGGCATTCTTATTATAGAATAGAGGGAGTAAAGAGAGGAGAGGATATCCGTGTCCCAAATCAAATACAAAAGAATTCTCTTAAAGCTCAGCGGTGAAGCGCTGGCCGGCGATTTGCGCCGGGGTATCGACTTTGAAATTCTCCATACCGTTTGCCGCACTATCAAAAAATGTGCGGATATGGGTGTGCAGATCGGCATTACCATCGGCGGTGGCAACTACTGGCGGGGTGTGAAGGACGGCGCGGATAAGATGCAGCGCAGTCACGCAGACTCTATGGGCATGCTGGCAACGGCTATGAATAGTATTGCAGTGGCGGATGCCCTTTCCCAGCACGGTGTGGATGCAAGAGTGCTGTCTGCCGTGGAAATGCCCAAGTTTACGGAGTATTTTACCCGGGACTTAGCAGACCGTTACTTAAACGAGGGTAAGGTGGTCATCTTTGCCTGCGGTACCGGACATCCCTATTTCTCCACCGATACCGGTGCGGTGCTCCGGGGCGTGGAAATTGAAGCCGATGCCATCCTGATGGCAAAGAATGTGGACGGCATTTACTCTGCTGACCCCAATATTGATCCCACAGCGGTCAAATTCGACGAGCTGACTTACGATGAGGTGCTTGCCCGTCACCTGAAGGCCACCGACTCTACAGCGATGACCCTTGCGATGGACAACCACGCGACGCTCATCTGCTTTGCGCTGAAAGACCCGGAAAATATTATCCGCGTTGTATGCGGTGAAAAAATAGGAACAACAGTTAAGGAGGCGTAACCCTATGAAAGTAGATTTTAGCGAATACGCAAGAAAGATGGATAAGACCTTGGACGTGCTGAACGATAACTTCGGCGCTGTCCGTGCAGGCCGTGCCAACGCCAAGGTGCTGGATCGGATATCTGTAGAATACTACGGCAGCGAAACGCCCCTCAACGGTGTGGCTACCATTTCTTCCCCTGATGCCCGTACGCTGGTCATCCAGCCTTGGGACACCAAGCTGCTGCGGGACATCGAGAAGGCGATCCTTATGTCCGATCTGGGCATCAACCCCCAAAACGATGGCCGTGTGATCCGCCTGAACTTCCCCCAGCTCACCGAGGAACGCCGTAAGGATCTCACTAAGCAGGTTAAGAAGTACGCAGAGGAAGCTAAGGTGGCTATGCGTAACATCCGTCGTGACGGTATGGACTATGTAAAAAACCTGAAGAAGAAGTCCGAGATCACCGAGGATGATCAGAAGGTAGCCGAAAAGGATCTGCAGGATCTGCTGGATAAGTACACCAAGAAGGTGGACGATGCTCTGGCAGCCAAGGAAAAGGAACTGATGGCAATCTAAAACACACGGGGGTGCTATTTAGCACCCCCGTACAAATCTGGAATTACGAGGTCATTTTATTATGGCACTTTTCAAAAAGAGCAAGGAGACCCTACCTGCGCCGCAGCATATTGCCATTATTATGGACGGCAACGGCCGTTGGGCGAAAAAGCGGGGCTTGCCCCGTTCCGCAGGACATTCTGCCGGTGCAGAAACCTTCCGTCGCATTGCTGCCCATTGCCGGGATTTGGGTGTTAAGTACCTGACTGTCTATGCATTCTCCACGGAAAACTGGAAGCGCTCCGAGCAGGAAGTATCCGGTATTATGGAGTTGATGGGAAAATATTTGGATGAAGCCCTCGGAGATATGGAGGCGGTTGGTACCCGTATTCGCTTCTTCGGTGACCTTTCCCGACTCTCTCCCGAATTGCAGACAAGATGTCGGGCAGCAGAGGAACGTTCTGCGGCATTTACGGAGCATCAGGTGAATTTTTGCTTTAATTACGGCGGCAGAGATGAGCTTGTCCGTGCGGCAAAGGCTTTTGCTGCCGATGTTGCTGCGGGTATCAAGCAGCCCGATGATCTGACAGAGGAGACACTCTCCGGTTACTTATATTCTGCCGGTGTGCCCGATCCGGAGCTGATCATCCGCCCCTCAGGCGAGAAGCGGACAAGTAATTTCCTGCTGTGGCAGTCAGCTTATTCGGAATATGTATTTATGGACGTGCTGTGGCCGGACTTTACCGGCAACGACTTGGATAAAGCCATCGCGGAATATCACAGCCGCAATCGCCGTTTTGGAGGTGCGTAAGGATGAAAACCAGAATACTGGCCGCCGCGGTACTGCTGCCGCTGCTGCTTTTTATTGTCTTGGTGCTGCCGAAGATCTGCACGGCTGTGCTGTTTTCTCTGATGGCTGCCATTGGGGCTTATGAGCTGATGCAGGGCACCAAGCTGGTGACCCATTCCCGACTGACAGTTTATGCAATGATATTTGCCTTTTTGGTGCCGATATGGAGCTTTTTCGGGCGGGTTTATGCCTTTGCGCTTATGGGCATCCTTATTTTTACAGCGCTCCTTTATATGGAACTGCTGATCTCCAAGGGGAAACTGCCTTATACACAGGTGGCAGTAACCTTTATGGCCGGCATCGTTGTGCCCTTCCTGTTTTCTGCGATTGTGCGCATTTATGCTGCGGAAAAGGGCATTTATCTGGTGTTTATCCCCTTTATTCTTGCAATGGTGTCCGACACCGGCGCATACTTTGCAGGCCGCTTTTTCGGTAAACATAAGCTGGCCCCTGTGGTCAGCCCCAATAAGACCGTGGAGGGTGTCATCGGCGGCGTGCTGATGACGGTATTGGGAATGGTGGTCTACTGCCTGATTATGCAGTTTGGCTTTGACCTGAAAGTCAATTACTTCTATGCTGTCATTTATGGCATCGTGGGTGCGCTTGCGGGCGTTTTTGGCGATCTGAGCTTCTCTGCCATCAAGCGGCAGACAGGCATTAAGGACTACGGCAATCTCATTCCCGGTCACGGCGGTATACTCGACCGATTTGACTCCACCACCGTGGTTGCCCCCCTGACGGAAGTGCTTCTGCTTCTGATTCCCGTGGTGATGTAATATGATGAAATGTATAAGTATACTGGGCTCTACCGGCTCCATTGGCCGACAGACCTTGGATATTATCGACCATTTAGGTCTTACCGTGGCGGCTCTCACTGCCGGCACCAGCGTAGATCGAATGGCAGAGCAATGTGAAAAATACCGCCCCCGTCTTGCCGTTATGGCAACGCAGCAGGCGGCAGAGGAACTGAAAACCGTCATCTCCCATCTGCCTACAGAGGTTTGTTGGGGTGAGGAGGGGCTGCTTCGTGCCGCAACGGTAGAGGAGGCCGACTGCGTTATCACTGCGGTGGTAGGTATGGTTGGTTTAAAGCCGACCCTTGCCGCCATCCGCGCCGGAAAGCGGATCGGTCTTGCCAACAAGGAGACGCTGGTCTGCGCCGGTGAGCTTGTAATGGCAGAAGCGAAAAAGTACGGCACCGAGATCATTCCCGTGGACTCGGAGCACTCTGCTATCTTCCAATGCTTAATGGGCGTTGGGGACAAAAAAGAGATTAAGCGGATACTCCTTACCTGCTCCGGCGGTCCGTTCTATGGGATGGATAAGGAGCAGCTAAGCAAGGTTACCAAAGCTGATGCGCTCCGCCATCCTAACTGGAAGATGGGCGCGAAGATCACCATCGACTGCGCGACCCTTATGAATAAGGGCTTGGAGGTCATCGAGGCTATGCGGCTTTATGATTTGCCCCTTTCGCAGGTGGATGTGCTCATTCACCGCCAAAGCATCGTCCACTCCCTTGTGGAGTTTGTGGACGGCGGCGTGATGGCGCAGCTTGGGGCGCCGGATATGCGGCTGCCCATTCAGCTGGCAATGACCTACCCTGAACGGCACGACTGTGTTGTCCCTGAGCTGGACTTAACGAAGTGTGGTGCGCTGACCTTTGCCGGGCCGGATATGGAAGCGTTCCCTTGCCTGAAACTGGCAAGAGACTGTGCTGAGCGGGGCGGCAATTCCTGCGCGGCAATGAACGGCGCAAATGAAGAAGCGGTTGCCCTTTATTTGGACGATAGGATCGGTTTTTACGACATTTACCGTTTGGTTTCCCAGGCGGTGAAGGAAGTTCCCTTTGTGGAAAACCCCACCTTGGAGGAAATTCTGGAGGCAGACCGCTTAGCCAGAATTTCTATACGTAATCAAATTTCTTAAACGAGGAACATTATGACCATTTTATTTGCTATTTTACTTTTCAGCTTTTTAATTTTTATTCACGAGCTTGGTCACTTTGTTGCAGCCAAGCTCTCTGGTGTGCAGGTCAATGAATTTGCCCTTTTTATGGGCCCCGCTATCTTTAAAAAGACAGTAGGGGAGACCACCTATTCGCTTCGCTGTATCCCCATCGGCGGTTACTGCGCTATGGAGGGCGAGGACTCCGATACCGATAATCCCCGCTCCTTCCAAAAGGCAGCCTGGTGGAAGCGGCTTTGCATCCTCCTTGCCGGCGCGTTTATGAACTTTGTTACAGGTGTCCTGTTGATCGCGATTTGCACGGCACCGGTAAAACAGTTTATCGCACCGGTGATCGCAGAGGTAGAGCCTGGCTGCACCATCGTTCACGACGGTGGTTTGCAGGTGGGTGACCGATTCGTAGAACTGGACGGAGAGAAAATTTATCTTTCCAACGATTTCTCTACTATCCTGATGCTCAATCCCGGCGATTATCACGACATTGTGGTGGAGCGAAACGGGCAGAAGCTCAAATTTGACAATTATCATTTGGAAAAGCACGAATTTCTCAATGACAAGGGCGAAACGGAGCTGCGCTACGGCTTCTCCTTTGGGATCGAGGAGGCGACCTTTGGCAATAAGCTGGCATTTATCGGCAATTACACCGTAAATACGGTCCGCACAGTGCGCCTGAGCCTGCAGATGCTCTTCTCCGGCGAGGCGGGGATGAATGATGTGATGGGCCCGGTTGGCATTGTTGGTGTTATGTCCGATGCAGCCGCCAGTGCGGAAACAACGCTGGATGCAGCACTGAATCTCCTTTCCCTTGGCGCAATGCTGGCGATCAACTTGGCAGTTATGAATCTGTTGCCTATTCCCGCATTGGACGGTGGCAGAGCACTTTTCCTTTTGCTGACGGTTGCTATTGAAAAAATTACAAGAAAGAAGCTGGATCCCAAGTACGAAGGCTATATCCACGCTGTAGGTATGGTGCTGCTTCTTGGCCTTATGGCGATCATTCTCTTCAAGGACGTATTTCAGTTATTTGTGAGGTAAAACATATGACACGGCGAATACGCGTTGGAAATGTGCCCATCGGTGGCGGCGCTCCGGTGGCTATCCAATCTATGCTCAATACGAAAACCACGGATATAGAGGGCTCTCTCGCCCAAATCCGGGCATTGGCAGCCGCCGGCTGTCAGATCGCAAGGTTAGCTGTGCCGGATAAGGCGGCGGCGGAAGCCTTCGGGGAAATCTGCAGGCAGTCGCCCCTGCCGCTGGTGGCGGATATCCATTTTGACTATAAGCTTGCTATCTTAGCCGCTGAGGGCGGCGCCGCCAAAATCCGTATTAACCCCGGCAACATCGGCGGGGAAGACCGGGTGGAAGCGGTGGTGAGGGTCTGTAAAGAGAAAAAGATCCCCATCCGCATCGGTGTCAACGGCGGCAGCTTAGATAAGAAACTACTGGAAAAATACGGCCATCCTACGGCGGAAGCCTTGGTGGAAAGCGCATTCCAACACATCGCCCTATTAGAAAAGTTCGAATTTTATGACATCTGTGTGTCTATGAAATCCAGTACTGTGCCCACGATGGTGAAAGCCGCCCGGCTGTTCCGGGAGAGGTGCGACTATCCGCTCCATATCGGGGTGACAGAGACAGGCCCTGTGCGTATGGGTCTTATGAAATCCGCGATGGGTATTGGCGCGCTGCTGCTTGACGGCATAGGTGACACCCTGCGTGTCAGTCTGACGGATGACCCCGTGGAGGAGGTCTATGCCGCAAAGGACATCTTAAAAGCTGCGGGACTGCGGAAAGAGGGCGTGAATATCATTTCCTGCCCCACCTGCGGACGGACAAAAATCGACCTTATCGGCCTTGTAAATCAGGTTGACGAGGCGCTGAAGGATTGCAAAAAGCCCATCACCGTGGCGGTTATGGGTTGCGTAGTAAACGGTCCGGGGGAAGCCCGGGAGGCAGATATCGGCATCGCAGGCGGTGACGGCTGCGGTATGCTCTTTGAAAAGGGTGAGCAGGTCGCCAAGTATCCCTATGATGAGCTTCTGCCGGCTCTCTTGGAACGAATTGAAAAAATGTGAGGAAACTATGAAAGAGATCATTCCCTTTTTACATATGTTCCCAGATTACCACCCGTCCACTGATTTGCAGGAAGCAATGCAGCAGGCGACCTTGGTGAACGCGGACATAGACCCGGCAGCCCGGCGGATCAGCGTAAATATGGCCTGCAGCCATTATATCCCCCGGACTGCGCTGGACGGTGTAGAAAGGGAAATTAGCCGCATTTACGGACTTAACAGCCTGACCCTATCCTGTCGCTTCCCTCAAAACTGCCTGACCGAAATTGCACCGAAGGAAATTCGGGACATTTTCGTGTCCCAAAATTCTATGGCGCGGGGCGTATTGGCAGGTGCGCAGTATGCTTGGGAGGGAGAAAAATTAACGGTATCCCTTGCGTCCAATGGCAAGGACATACTGGAAAAAATCCTGTCCCAAGTGAAAAATATCCTCTGCGAGCGCTTTGGCATTGTGCCGGAGATCTGCATCGAAACAGGAAAGACCTTAGAGGGTAAGGAACTGATGGACGCCATGGCGAATATGCGAAAGCAGATGCTTACCGACATTCCTGTCCCGGTGTTCCGGGACAAAGAAAAACCTGCCCCGGAAAAGAAAGAAGCCATCTACGGCAGACCCTTTAAGGGCGATGCTATCTCTATGGATACGCTGGAGCTGGATATGGGAAGCGTTATTGTTGAGGGCAAGGTCTTTGCGGTGGACCACCGGGAGTTGAAAAAGAGAAACGCTTGGGTCATTTCCTTTGATATGACCGATAACCGGGGCTCTGTGCGGATTAACCGCTTTATGGAAAACGAAGAGGCAAAGCCAATTTTGGAGGCAGTCAAAAACGGTAAAGTGCTCCGTGTCCGCGGCAGACTGGAAATTAACCGTTATGACGGCGATATGGTTCTAAAGCCGGATGCTATTATGGCAGGCAAAATGGAAAGCAGAACCGATACCTGTGAGCAAGGCCGCCGGGTGGAGCTGCACCTGCACACCAATATGAGCAATATGGATGCCCTTACCGGCACCGACGCGGCCATCCGCCGGGCGGCAGCTTGGGGACATCCTGCAATCGCTATCACAGACCACGGCTGTGTCCAGTCCTTTACGGAGGCACTGCACACCATTGAGGACTGGAAAGGCGCGCCCAAGGTGGCGGGCACCGATAAAGTAATCAAGATTCTCTACGGCTGTGAGGGTTACTACATTAATGACATGGATGACCGTGTGGCTGTCCATGGCAATAATGGAATGTCCTTTGACGAAGAGTATGTGGCATTGGACTTGGAGACCACCGGTCTTTACGCCCGGCACGATACCATCATCGAGATCGGCGCAGTAAAAATGCGTGGGGGAGAGGAAATTGACCGCTTCCAGACTTTTGTTGATCCCGGCCGGCAGCTAAGCCGGGAGGTTAGCACCTTAACAGGTATCACAGACGCGATGCTTAAGGGCGCACCGAAGATCGATACGGTCATCCCGCAGCTTTTGGACTTTATTGGCGATCGTGTTATTGTTGCCCATAATGCAGATTTTGACCTGACCTTTATCCAGCGCGCCTGCGACGGACTTGGCATCTCTCATCATTTTACTTATGTAGATACCTTGACCATCGCGCAGAATATGATGCCCCAGCTTCCAAAGTACAAGCTGGACATAGTGGCAAAGGCTTTTGGCCTTGAAGATTTCAACCACCACCGGGCAGGGGATGATGCCCTTATCTGCGGCAAGATCATGGCAAATCTCTTCCCACTACTTACCAAAGACGGTATCAGCGATATTCAGGAAATCAACGATAAAATGCTGCGCCTGCGCCCGGCTCACCGTCGGGATACTATGCGCTGTCAGCATATCGTGATGTTTGCGAAAAATCAGATGGGACTTCGCAATCTCTACCATCTGATCTCTGATGCTAACCTGAAGCATTTCCGGAAATTTCCCCGCATTTTCAAATCCGAGCTGATGAAACTCCGGGAGGGTCTTATCATCGGCTCTGCCTGCGAGAATAATGAGATTTATCAGGCAGCCCTTTCCGGCAAAAGCTGGGAGGAGCTGGAGCGGCTTGCGAGCATCTATGATTATTTGGAAATTCAGCCTCTTTCCAACAACCGCTTTATGCTGGACGAGGGGAAAAAGGGGGAGGCACCTATTGCCCTTTCTCAGGAGGAACTGCGGGAGTGCAACCGCACCATCGTGGAACTTGGTGAGCGGTTAGGAAAGAAGGTGGTCGCAACAGGCGATGTCCACTTCTTAGACCCGGAGGACGAAATTTTCCGCCATATTCTCCTTGCTACCAAGGGCTTTGACGATGCAGATAAGGATAATCCTCTGTACCTTCGTACAACCGATGAAATGCTTCAGGAATTTAGCTATTTGGGCGAGGAAAAGGCCAGGGAAGTGGTTATCGAGAACCCCAATTATATCGCGGATATGTGCGATACGGTCCGTCCTGTGCCCCATAATCTGTTTGCGCCCGCCATCGAAAATTCCGTGGAAGACCTGAAAAACCTTGTTTACGGTAAATTCCACCGGCTTTACGGCGATAATCCGCCGGAATCTATGGTAAAACGTGTGGAAACAGAGCTAAATGACATTATCTCTTGTCATTACGACGTGATTTATATGTCTGCCCAGAAGCTGGTACAAAATTCCTTGGAAAACGGTTATCTGGTAGGCTCCCGAGGCTCTGTTGGTTCTTCCATCGTTGCCTATCTTTCCGGTATTACGGAGGTTAACTCCTTCCCGCCCCATTACCGCTGTCCCAATCCGGACTGCAAGTATACAGAGCTGAATGTGCCCGAGGGCTACAATTGCGGCGCAGACCTGCCCGATGCGGTCTGTCCCCATTGCGGAACAAGATTCGAGAAGGACGGCTTTCATATTCCCTTTGAAACATTTTTGGGCTTCGGCGGCGATAAAGTTCCTGATATTGATCTGAACTTTTCCGGTGAGTACCAGTCTCGCGCTCACGCTTACTGTACGGAGATGTTTGGCGCGTCCCACGTGTTCCGTGCCGGTACCATCGGTACGGTGGCGGAAAAGACCGCCTTTGGTTATGCCAAAAAGTTCTTGGACGAGCGGAATAAAACGGTTTCCCGCGCTGAGGAAAACCGTCTTGCTGCCGGCTGTGTGGGCGTTCGCCGCACCACCGGCCAGCACCCGGGCGGTCTGGTGGTTATTCCGCAGGAAAATGAGATTTGGGATTTCTGTCCGGTCCAGCACCCGGCAGATGACCCCAATTCCGACCAGACCACCACCCATTTTGAATACCATTCTATGGAAGAGAACCTCCTCAAGCTGGATATGCTGGGGCACGATGACCCCACGATGATCCGTATGATGGAGGACGACACCGGTGTGGATGCCAAGACTATCCCGCTGGACGATAAGGCCACAATGTCCATCTTCACCTCTTCCAAGGTGCTTGGCTACGAAAATGATCCCATTCTCGGCCCTACGGGTGCGGTAGCTGTGCCGGAATTTAATACCCGGTTTACCCGTGAAGTTCTGCTGGATACGAAACCGGAAAAGTTTGACTTTTTGGTGCGAATTTCCGGTTATACCCACGGTACCGATGTGTGGCTGGGCAATGCGAAGGATATCATTGTCTCCGGTACTGCCCGGGTGGACCAGACCATCGGCTGTCGTGACGATATTATGATCTATCTCATTTCCTGCGGTCTGCCGGAAAAGAGAGCCTTCAAAATTATGGAATCTGTCCGTAAGGGCAGGGGACTGCCGGACGGTGCAGAACAGGAAATGATCGCAGCCGGTGTGCCGGAGTGGTACATTGATTCCTGCAAGAAGATCAAGTACCTGTTCCCCAAAGCCCACGCTGTTGCCTACGTTATGATGGCGTTCCGTATCGCTTGGTTCAAGGTCAATTACCCGCTGGCGTTTTATGCGGCATATTTCTACCGCCGCAGTCAGAAGGGTGGCTTTGACGCCCTTATGATGACGAACGGTATGGAGGATGTGAAAGCCCACATTAAGGCCATATCCGGCAATGACAAAGCCACCGATAAGGAGCAAGATCTGCTGACTACCTTGGAGGTCGCCTATGAGTTCTACCTCCGGGGACTGGAGTTTTTGCCTATCGACATTTATAAGAGTCACGCCACAAAATTCCTCATTGAGGACGGCAAGCTCCGTCCACCCTTTGTGTCCATTTCCGGCCTTGGTGAAAGTGCCGCTTGGGACTTGATGAAGGGCAGAGAGGGAAGAGAGTTTATTTCTGTGGAAGAGGTGGCGGCTGCCTGCCCCAAGGTCAGTAAGACCCATATTGAGATGCTGAAAGATGCAGGCGCTTTCGGCGCTCTGCCGGACTCCAACCAAGTCAGTTTGTTCTAATAAGGAGAGAGAATTATGCAAGCAACAGAGAAACAGTATCATATTAACTGCTCCGCCGGGGATGTGGGACGGTATGTGTTCCTACCCGGTGACCCCGGCCGCTGCGAGGCCATCGCGTCCTATTTTGACAGTCCCGTCCATATCGGTATGAACCGGGAATATAACATCTATACCGGCTATCTCTGCGGAGAGAAGGTCTCCGTCTGCTCTACCGGCATCGGTGGCCCCTCTGCCGCCATCGCAATGGAGGAGCTGGCTGCCATTGGCGCAGATACCTTTATCCGGGTTGGCACCTGCGGCGGCATCCATATGGATGTAATGCCCGGAGACGTGGTGGTTGCCACCGGTGCTGTCCGCTTTGAGCATACCTCCTTTGAGTATGCCCCGGCAGAATACCCCTCCGTGCCGGACTTTGATGTGACACTTGCGCTGCGGGAGGCCTCCAAGGCATTGGGTTATCCCACCCATACGGGTGTTGTTCAGTGTAAGGATTCCTTCTACGGTCAGCACTCGCCTGAAAAGTCTCCCGTTTCCTATGAGCTGCTGCAAAAGTGGGAGGCATGGAAACGGCTGGGTGTCAAGGCCAGTGAAATGGAATCCGCTGCGCTGTTCGTTGTAGCGGCCGCTTTGGGCGTTCGCTGCGGCAGTTGCTTCCACGCCGTGTGGAATCAGGAGCGGGAAAAGGCAGGTCTCTTTATGCCTATGACTGAGGACACCAGCCGCGCCATCCGCGTGGGCATCGAGGCTATGAAGCTGCTCATTCAGGCAGATAAGAGCAAATGATATGCGTGGGGGGGGGGCTTGCTCCCGCCGTAAAACCCCCCGACGGAATTTCCGTCGGGGGGGTGGTTATTACTGGGTATTGTGGTTATAATGCTTGGTTGCTTCACTGAGTGCCGTATTTAATCTGTTGCCTATGACAATCTGATTCCACTTGGATTCACTTCCAGCATAATATACATCCTTAAGGCTCGTGCAATTATTGAATGCAAAATCTTCAATAATTGTTATGCTGTTAGGGATCACAATGGAGCTGAGGCTTGTGCAATCATCGAATGTTCCTACACCAATATTCGTCATACTGCCGGGGATTACCACCGAGCTAAGGCTGGAGCAAGTTTCAAATGCATAATCGCCAATACTCGTCACACTATCGGGGATTTCTACCGAGCTAAGGCTGGTGCAAGTATGGAATGCAGATGCGCCAATACTCTTCACACTGTTGGGGATGGTAATGGAGCTAAGGCCGGAGCATTGAGAGAATGCACTACTACCAATGCTGGTCACACTGTTGGGGATGGTAATGGAGCTGAGGCTGGTGCAAAAAGAAAACGCACTCTCATCAATAGCTTTCACGCCATTTTCAATGACAACAGAGCTAAGGCTTGTGCAACTCCAAAACGCTCTTTTACCAATATTTACCACGCCTTTGCCTATGGTAACAGAATTAAGGCTGGTGCAATCGGTGAATGCGCTTTCGCCAATGTCGATCACACTATTTCCAATGACAACAGAGTTAAGCTTTTCGCAATTACGGAACGCACCGTTACCAATATGTGTCACACGGTTAGAGACGGTGATAGAGGTAAGATCCCAACAAGAGCTGAAAGCGTCTTGAGCAAGCACCCTTGTGTTTTCGTGGATGGTATAGCTGCTTAAATGTTTATCGCTTGCCCCGATTAATATGGCGTATGGATCATCCTCGCTGCCTACATACCTGCAAGATTCATATTCCGTAAAAAGAGAAGAATTGCAGAGGCGGAATGCACAACTGCCAACACTGATTACGCTGTCAGGGATCTCGATGGTATTTAGAAAATAGCAACCGTCAAATGCATACTGACCAATGCTTGTTACGCCCTCGGGAATGACAATGGAGCAGAGATTTTGGCATCCGCCGAAGGTGCCCAAATCGATATTGGTGATATTTTTAGAAAGGGTAACGGAACTAAGGTTAGTGCAGGAACGAAATGCATACATACCAATGCTACTTACACTGTCGGGGATGACAATAGCGCGCAGGCTTGTGCAATACGAAAATGCGGAACCTCCAATGCTGGTAACACTATCGGGAATGACGATGGTGCTAAGGCTTTCGCAATGAGAAAACGCGCCATCACCAATACTCGTTATGCTACTGGGAATATTGATGGCACTAAGACTTTCACAGCCGGAAAACAGAGCGCTACTGATAGTGGTTATGCCGTCGGGAATGTTAATGGCGCTAAGGCTTGTGCAATGAGCAAATGCGGAATTACCGATGCTGGTCACGCTATCGGAAATGGTTATGGAACTGAGGCTTTTACAGCCGGAGAACGCGGCGCCACCAATGATCGTTACACGATCGGGAATATGGATGTCGCTAAGATTGATACAACCATAGAAAACAGAATTTCCGATGCTGGTCACACTATTGGGAATCTCGACGGTGGTGAGGTTTTTGCAATTGTCAAATGCATTGTCACAGATGGTTGTCACACTGTTGGGAATGCGGATCTCTCTCAGACTGTCGCATTCATAGAAAACGCGATCTGGAATATATGTTATGTTGTTGGGAAGGTTAATCTCGCTTAGTTTTTCACAATAAGCGAATGCGGAATCTCCAATGCTGGTTACGCTGTCGGGAATGACAATGGCGCTAAGCTGATCGCAATCAGAAAATGCATAGCTATCAATGCTGGTCACACTGTCGGGAATAGTGATTTCGGTAAGATTTTGGCAATGAGAAAATGCGGAATTTCCTATGCTTGTCACGCTATCGGGGATGACAATGGCGCTAAGCTTGTCGCAATCAGAAAATGCGTGGCTACCAATGCTGGTCACGCTGTCGGGAATGACAATGGAGGTTATGTCTGTATCCATAAATGCCCAATTGGAGATGCTTGTTACGGGAAGACCCTGGTACTCGCTTGGCAGCACGATTTCGGTGTCTGTGCCCTCATAATGGGCAACTGTTGCGTATGTACCGTCTGCAGAAATGGTATAAACCACACCTTCGTCCTTTATGAGCGTACCCGGATCAGTCGGCTTGTTGCAGGCAACAAAAATCAGAGAAACGGTTACGATCAGTGTTAAAATAATGCATATTTTTTTCATAATATTTCTCCTCTCACCGCTTTACAGATATAATCTGCAATTTTATTTTAACATACGAGTCTTTTTGATGTCAATAGAGGGAGTGATCTTTGACAAAGGGGTCGTGAAAAAATGCATATTTACCCACTGGGGATTTGTAAACCCAGAAATTTCGGCGGGAGTACCTCCCTCAGCCCTACGATGCCTTTTCGGACATATTGTAGGGCGGGGGGCTTACTCTCGCCGCAAAACACCCCGACAGAAATCTGTCGGGGCACTTTTATACCGTTTTCTTTTTGGGTGTGATTTGAGATAGAATTACTGCAATAAATACAAGGACACAGCCGGAAATTTCCCAAGGGGTCATTGTCTCATTTAAGATCAACCAGCCGCACAGGGCAGCAACTACGCTCTCAAGGCTCATAATAATAGAGGCGGCGTTGGATTCCACCCGCTGCTGCCCCAACACTTGCAGAGAATAGGCTACACCGGAGGACAAAATACCGGCATACAGCAGCGGCACCCGGCAAGTCCAAATACCGGAAAGGCTTACATTTTCCGTCAGCATCATAAATCCGGACAGCACACCGCAAACAAAACACTGAATGCAGTTAAGCCGCAGACCATCCTGCCCATTTCCCAGCCGCTCCACAAAGGTGATTTGAAAAGCAAAGGACAGGGCAGAGCCAAGGAGCATCAGATCGCTGGTACGGATGGCCGTTACGCCCACGCAGCTAAGTAAGTACAGTCCCAAAACCGACAGCACGATGCTGAGGATCACATTGACCGTAGGCTTTTTTCCAAGGAAAATACCGATCACCGGCACCAGCACCACATAAAGGGCAGTTAAAAAGCCAGCCTTTCCTGCATCGGTGTCCACAAGGCTCACCTGCTGCAAGCCTGCCGCTATAAAGAGGGCGATACCGCAAAGTGCGCCACCCATCCAAAGCCTTTTATTGCGCCACTTGCGGAAATAATTCTTAATGTCCTTTCCTTCAAACAGCGCGATCATCGGCAGCAAAAAGGCAACTGCCAAAACCGAGCGGAGCGCTAAAAAGGTAAAGGGCCCAACCGAGTCCATACCAACGCTTTGGGCAATAAAGGTACTGCCCCAAATGAGTACCGCAACAATAAGATAAATGTTGCCGATCAGCTTCTCTTTCATTTCGATCACCGCAAATAAATCTACCATAATTTCTCCCAAATTGCAACATTGCATTTTGGGCAGAGCGGTGGTATAATAAGCGAAAATCCACTTTTTGGAGGGAAACACTATGGAAAATATGGAAAAGCTGCCCCAGCGCAGCGAAGTTAAAAAAGAAAATACTTGGGCAACCGAGGATATGTATGTATCCGATGAAGCTTGGGAGCAGGAGCTTGCTACGATCAAGGAAGACACCGCGGCCCTTGCTGCTTTTGCAGGCAAATTGGGCGAGAGCGGGGAGACCCTCTGCGCTTACCTGACACGGATGGAGCAGACCAATGTAAAGTTAGAGCTGCTGGCAAACTACTGTATGCGGAAAGCCGACGAAGACACTCGCAATGCCGTCTATCAGGCGATGAGCGGTAAATTTATGTCCGAGGTAGTTGCGCTGAGCACTGCCATTAGCTTCGAGACTCCGGAAATTATGGCAATCGATGATGAGACCTTGGAGATGTTCTACGCCGAATATCCGGCTTTGGTGCGCTACCGTCGGTATCTGACTGATATGCGCCGTTTGAAGGCACACACCCTGTCCGCCGCAGAAGAAAAGCTGCTGGCCGCCGCCGGGGATATGGCAGCCGCCCCCGATAACATTTACGGTATGCTTGCAGATGCCGACCTTACTTTTGCTGACGCTATCGACAGCGAGGGAAAAGCCCATCCCCTGAACCAAAGCAGCTTTATTTCCTATCAAGGAAGCGAGGATCGCGCTCTACGGAAAAGTGCCTATGAAAACCTCTATGCCGGCTTCGGTGCATTCCGTAATACCGCTGCCGCTACCCTCAATGCCCAGAATAAGAAGCTGAAGTTCTTTGCCGATGCCCGGCATTACGGCTCTACCTTGGAGGCGTCTCTCTCTCGCACCAATGTGCCCGTGGCGGTCTATGAGAACCTCATCGAGGCTGTTCACAACAACTTAGACAAAATGCACCGCTATGTCCGCCTGAGAAAGAAGCTCTTAGGCGTGGACGAACTGCATTTCTACGATGTGTACGCCAATTTGGTCTCCGGTGTGGATAAGAAAATCCCCTACGAGGAAGCTAAGCAGACCATTTACGATGCCCTTGCGCCCTTAGGCGATGACTACCGTAAGATCCTGCTGGAAGGCTTTAATAACCGTTGGGTTGATGTCTATCCCAACGAGGGTAAACGCAGCGGCGCATATTCCGCCGGCGCCTCTGTCCACCCCTATGTGCTGATGAACTACACAGGTACACTGGACAGCCAGTTTACCCTTGCCCACGAAATGGGTCACGCGCTACACTCCTACCACTCCAATAAGTACCAAAATCCCATTGATGCGGACTATGTGATCTTCGTTGCTGAGGTGGCATCTACCTGCAACGAGGCGCTGCTGATGGAGTACCTGCTGAATAAAACCACCGATAAGAAGGAAAGAGCTTATCTTATCAATCACTTTATGGAGCAGTTTAAGGGTACGCTGTACCGCCAGACTATGTTTGCGGAATTTGAGCTGATCCTTGGCAAGCTGACTGCGGAAGGGAAGACCCTGACTGCCGACCTTCTGTGCGAGGAATATCGGAAGCTGAACGAACTGTACTTTGGGCCTGATATGGTGGTGGATGGGCAGATCGCACTGGAATGGGCAAGAATCCCTCATTTCTACTACGATTACTATGTGTTCCAGTATGCTACCGGTTACTCTGCTGCCATCGCCCTGTCCCGCCGGATCCTGAAAGAGGGCGCGCCTGCTGTGGCAGATTATATAAGTTTCCTCTCCGGCGGCTGCTCCAAGAGCCCCATCGAGCTATTACGGGATGCCGGCGTAGATATGGAAAGTCCTGTTCCCGTGGAGCAGGCGCTCCAGCTCTTCGGCGAGCTGCTGGATGAAATGGAAAGTCTGGTGGAGGAATGATCTATTTACCTACGCTTCACACCTTTGCGATGAACAATATTTTTACCGGCTCCCACGGAAAGCTTCGTTTCCGCATTGTCCCCAAGGTAGAGAAACTCCCCGGCAGTAAAGAGGTGGATATGGAAAATAGCACCATCGCGTGTGAGTACTGGTACGGTGACCTCTGTTATGAAAAGAGCACTGTGGAAGAAAAGCAAGTCTTTCCTATGACTGAGGATGGCCGCGTCGCTATGAAAGCTTGGCTTGAAGAAAAAATTAACTAAGCACGGCAATTCGTATTCTCTTGTAGAGGCGAACACAGTTCGCCCCTACAATTTCCGTTTGGAAAATTTGCGGATTTGCCACAAAAATATTGACTTTTCTTTAGAATATGGTAAAATAACCCCGATATGCAAATGCATTGCGGAAGCCAAATAGTTTTTGGCCACAAAGCGAGAGGGGATTTAGGTGTAAGCCCCTTTGGTAGCGAAGCTATAAGCCACTTCCAAGCGGCCCGGGATGACCGGGACGGGTGCTCCCGTTACAGAGCGTCTAAGATGCAGTTTCACTGCGAATTAGGGTGGTACCGCGATTCACGTCGCCCCTATGTGCTGGGGTGGCGTTTAT
>JAZSDE010000014.1:0-14498 GCA_045531015.1 Faecousia sp. | reverse complement strand
GGTACCCTGGAAGTTCAGCTTGAACACAAAGTCCACACCGGCTGCATCCAGGTCGAAGAAGGTCTTCTGGCCTTCCTTTGCTTCATGCTGGTACTCGTTGTCCGTGGTGGCACGGGGATTGTTGCCGCCGGCACCGTTGACAAGAATATCACAGGGACCTAAGTCACGGAGAACTGCCTGGTGGACTTCCTCCAGAGCTTCGGGATCCAGAACATTTGCCTTGTAGCCGATGCAGGTGAAGCCCTCTGCGGTCAGCTCTGCAGCCAGCTTCTGAACAGCTTCTTCGTTCAGATCCAAAGCGGCGACCTTTGCACCTGCCTGGGCATAAGCCCGTGCCATATCACCGCACAGAACACCGCCGGCACCGGTGATCACAACAACTTTGCCGGAAAAGTCAACATTCAAGGGAAGATTCATCATAATTATTTACCTCCAATTATTTATTATCCAGTTTATCGAGCATATCCCAAACGCCCAGCATATACATAATGCCAAGGGCACGGTCGTAGAGACCATAGCCGGGGCGGACGTTGCCGGGACCTTCGTTCCACAGGTGTCTGCCGTGGTCGGGGCGGATATAGCCCTCAAAGCCGCAGTCGTGATAGGCTTTCAGAATGTCCAAAATGCCGGTGTCGCCATCGCAGTCTCTGTGAGAGGCTTCGGAGAAGTCACCGTTTTCGAAGTGCTTGACGTTGCGGATGTGGGCAAAGGCGATCCGGTCGCAATGCTTGCGGACGATGTCTGCCACATTGTTGTTGGGATCTGCGCCCAAAGAGCCGGAGCAGAGGGTCAGACAGTTGCAGGGGTGATCCACCATCTTCAGGAAGCGGTCAATGTTTTCTTCATTGATAAGCAGGCGGGGCAGGCCAAAAATATCCCATGGGGGATCGTCCATATGGATGGCCATTTTGATGTCGCACTCCTCACAGGTGGGCATAATGGCTTCTAAGAAATACTTGAGGTTTGCCCACAGCTTTTCGTGGTCAACACCTTCGTAAGCCTTGAAAAGCTCGTCCAGCTTCGCCATACGCTCAGGCTCCCAGCCGGGGAAGGACATATTGTACTTTTCGGTAAAGTCCAGTATGTACTTTGCCATGGCGTTGTAGTCATCCTGGATCATACCCTTTTCGTAGAAAAGAGCCGTGGAGCCGTCGCCGACCTTGTGGAAGAGATTAGAGCGGGTCCAGTCGAAGATGGGCATAAAGTTGTAACAGATGACCTTGACACCGAATTTACTCAGGTTACGGATGCACTGCTTGTAATTTTCGTTATACATATCCCGGGAGGGAAGACCGATCTTAATGTCATCGTGGACATTCACGGATTCCACCACATCGATGTTAAAGCCGTATTTTTCGCACTGGGCTTTGACTTCTGCGATTTCCTCCTCCTCCCAAATTTCGCCGGGCATTTTGTGGTGCAGCGCCCAGACAATGCTGGTCACACCGGGGATCTGCTTAATGTCGGAGAGCTTGATTTTGTCGTTGCCTTCGCCATACCAGCGAAAACCCATTTGCATAGCCATAGAAACCTCCTTAAAGATTAAAATATCTCTTTGCGTTGCGTGCGCAAATATCTTCTACAAGGGAACCAAGATAGGGGATGTCTTCGGGATATTCGCCGTTTTCCACCCATTTTCCAATTAAATTGCACAGTATCCGGCGGAAATATTCGTGCCGCGCATAGCTCAGTAAGCTACGGGAGTCGGTGAGCATACCCGCAAAATTGCCGAAGATACCGAGATTAGCAAGGCTTACAAGCTGATTTTCCATACCGGTTTTGTTGTCGTTAAACCACCAGGCAGAGCCGTGCTGCACTTTTCCGGGGATCTCATCGCTTTGGTAAGCACCGATCAGAGTGTCCAGCCAGGCATCGTCTGCAGGATTCAAACTGTAGAGAATGGTTTTGGGGAGCTGACCCTCTTTTTCCAGCGCATCCATCACACTGTGGAGCGCATCGCAGCTTTGGGTAAGCGCAATGCAGTCGTAACCGCTGTCAGCACCCAAAATAGCAAATTGCCGGGAGTTGGGGTTGCGCTTGCAGCTAAAGTGGATCTGCATAACCCAGCCGAGGCGGGCGTACTGTCTGCCGCAGTGGAGCAGCAGAGCGGTCTGGTAGCTTTCCGCTTCCTCCGTGGTAAGAGAGCTGCCGGAAAGGGCTTTCTGGAAAATGCCCTCTAAAAGTGCCGGGGAGGATTTACGGTAGGGCACATAGTCAAGACCGTGGTCGGCGGCCCGGCAGCCACAGCTGTCAAAATATTCGATCCGGGCGGTAAGGGCGTCTGCCACATCGTTAAAGCAGGTGAGCCTTTTGCCTACGGCTTCGCCCAGTTTTTCAATATAGGCGGAAAAGCCAGATTTATGGGCGTTTAGTGCCGGGTCGGGACGGAAGCTGGGCAGCACCTTGGTCTCAAAGCTGCTTTCCGCCAAAAGCTTGTGGTACATAAGGTCGCTGCATGGATCATCGGTGGTACCGATCATAGCAACATTACTCTGCATAATCAGACCGCGGGCAGAGAAGGCTTTCGATTGGAGTTTCTTTTCGGCAAGATCCCAAACCTCCTGGGCAGTTTCGCCATTGAGCGTGCCCTCGTAGCCAAAAAAGTTCTTCAGCTCCAGATGACACCAATGGTACATAGGATTGCCAATACAGCGGGGAAGGGCTTCCGCAAATTTCTGGAATTTCTCCCGATCGGATGCGGCACCGGTGATATAATGCTCAGAAACACCGTTGCTTCGCATAATGCGCCATTTGTAGTGATCGCCGCCAAGCCAGACCTGCGTAATGTTCTCAAACCGGCGGTCTTCATAAATGTCCTTGGGGTCAATGTGGCAGTGGTAGTCATAAATGGGCATCTTTTTTGCGTGATCGTGATACAGGGTTTGTGCTACTTTGCTTTGCAGGAGAAAATTCTCTGTCAAAAACTGCATAGTTTGCTCCTCCTAATCAAGATAACTTTAGTATAACGCAAAATAAACGCAATAAAAATTGTAATTATTGTTTGACGCATTGTAAATCTTGCGATATAATAAGGAAAGAAAGGCGGTGACCCCTATGGCGGGAAGAATACAGCAATTTGACCACCGGCAAAGTATGAAAAATCGGCAGTTCGAGGTATTCCATTACCGGGAGAGAAGACCCGGCAATATGGAGGTACACCACCACGATTTTTTTGAAATTTGCTTCCTTTTGGGCGGGGAGGTTAGTTTCCGCGTGGAGGGCCGTACCTATACGCTAAAGCCGGGAGATATGCTGCTTATCAATCCCCAAGAGCTTCATCAGGCACTGATCGATCGGGACACCATCTATGAACGAATGGTGCTCTGGATCGACCGGGGCTATTTGGCGGAACTGTCCAGTGGGGGAATGGATCTGGCGGCTTGCTTTGATGCCCGGCTTCCGACCCACACCAACCGTCTTCACCCGAACAAAGTACAGCGCGCGGAATTTCAGGCGCTGTTGGAGAAGTTAGCGGGTGAATTTTACGGAGACGGACTGGGAAACAGTCAGTATGCCCAGGGATTGCTTTTGCAGTTTTTGGTGGAGGTTAACCGCTTGGCGCTGGCCGGGGAGAAGGAACCGCTTCCTGCAGAGGAGACAGACCTTGTAGATCAGGTGTTATCTTTCATTGGTGCCCATTTTACGGAGGATATTAGCCTGGAAATGCTGGCAAATACCTTTTATGTGAGTAAATATCACCTTTCCCACGAGTTTAGTAAGCGGGTGGGCACAGGCATTTACCGCTACATTATGTTCCGCCGGCTGATGCATGCCCGGGAGCTTTTGGAGGGAGGCACGCCACCCGGCGATGCTTATGGGCAATGCGGTTTCGGCGATTATGCGAATTTCTACCGTTCTTTTAAATCCTTTTACGGAGTCAGCCCACGGGACTATGTCCGTGGGGATGGCGCAAAGACAGAATAGTTAGGTGCGGGTATAGTTTTCCATATTTTTGGATAAAAATAGAAAAGGTATGCAAAACAATACTGAAAACCAAGGAAAGAGGGATGAAATATGAAAAACGGAAAGGTGATCATCCTGGCGGTGCTGGCGATTATTGCGGTGCTTGCGGTGTTGGGCTTGCTTGTACAAGGCTGTTCCCAAACACCTGCCGACCCTACAGAGCCGAGCAAACCCACGGAGCCAAACACACCTGCGGACAGCGGGGTCATTAAGCCCCAGGTGGAGGAAAACACTGTCGGCGCAGCCCAATGGGCGGCATTCCAACAAGCGATCACCGTCAATCAGGATGCTACTGCAGAGGAATTGGCGTCTGCTTTGGCGGAAAGCACTGCGGGGCTGTTTTTCGGCACAGCAGCGCCGATTGAAAAAGATGCGGAGTATTTTGCGGGCTTCGACAATTACCGCATTACCGGCTATAAGGCCGCGGCAGTCTATATGCCGATGATCGGCTCCATTCCTTTTGTGGGCTATGTGTTTGAACTGGAAGACGGCGTCACGCCGGCAACCTTTATCAAAAATCTTACCGACAACTGCAATCCCAAGTGGAACGTCTGCGTAGAGGCAGACCAGACGGTGGCGGGTGCCATTGGAAACCGGGTATTTTTCCTGATGTGCCCGAAAAAAATGGAGGAATAATTCGAAATTGGGGGGCAGGATATGCTTTTTTCCAGTATTAGCTTCTTATATTATTTTCTGCCGTTGGTGCTGATATGCTATTTTATCCTGCCTTTTCGGCTGAAAAATGTATGTTTATTGCTCTTTAGCCTTGCTTTTTATTTTTACGGAGAGCCGGTCTATGTCTTTTTGATGCTGGCATCTACGCTCTGGTCTTATGCCCACGGGTTGCTGATCGAAAAATACCGGGGGAGCAAATTAGGAAAGGTTTTTCTCTGGTCATCGGCGGCGGGAAGCTTGCTGGCACTGGGCTTTTTTAAGTACGCAGATTTCTTTATTAGCAATGTAAACAGTATTTTTGACAGCGATATTCCTCTACTGAAGCTGGCACTGCCCATCGGCATCAGCTTCTATACATTCCAGACCCTTAGCTATACCATCGATGTGTACCGCGGTGAGACTCCGGCGCAGAAAAGCTATATAAAGCTTGCCACCTATGTGACGCTGTTTCCACAGCTCATTGCAGGCCCTATCGTTCGCTATACCACGGTGGAAAAAGAACTGGAAAGCAGGCAGCATAGCATAGAAAATTTTGCAGTGGGCATTCGCCGGTTTGCAGTAGGACTTGCCAAAAAAGTGCTGATCGCAGATACCTTAGGCGCATTTGCCACGGCTCTGCATACCGCTCCCAATCCGTCGGTGGCCGGCTACTGGCTCTATGCCGTGGCGGTGTCATTACAGCTTTACTTTGACTTTTCCGGCTATAGCGATATGGCCATCGGCCTTGGCAGGATTTTCGGCTTCCACTTCCTGGAAAATTTTAATTATCCCTTTATTTCGAAAAGTATTGCGGAATTTTGGCGGCGGTGGCACATTTCTCTTGGGTCTTGGTTCCGGGACTATGTGTATATCCCCTTGGGTGGCAACCGGGTCAGCACCCTTTACTGGCTTCGCAATATTGCCATTGTTTGGTTCCTGACCGGCTTTTGGCACGGGGCAGACTGGACATTTATCCTTTGGGGTCTTTACTTTGCGGTCTTTTTGGTGCTGGAAAAGTTTTGGTACAACCGGGTATTTATCCATCTGCCAAAAATCTTCTCCCACATCTATGTGACCTTGGTCATCCTCGTTAGCTTTGTAATTTTCAGTGGCAATGGCATTGGCGGTATGCTTAACGATCTTGGCAGTATGTTCTTTTTGAACGGCTTGCCGCTATGGTCGGGAGAGACGGCTTATTATCTCAGAAGCTATGGCCTGCCGCTGATTCTTGGCATTTTGGGCGCAACACCTCTTGTAAAAAATGGGGTGGAAAAAATCCGAAATAGCCGTGGCGGCTGGGTTGCAGATCTTTTGGAACCGGTATTTTTGGTGGCGGTGCTGCTTACTGTAACCGCATATTTTGTGGATGGGTCTTTTAGCCCTTTCCTGTATTTCAGGTTTTAAGCTATGAAAAAAGAAACGAAGAATTTTATTGTTACACTGACCTATGTGTGCTTTACCGCCTTTTTTGCGGCGATGTGTATCAGTGCGGCCTTAAACCCGGTAAAGACCTCGGAGAGCGAACGGCGGCCGCTGGCGCAGTTCCCGGAGAATATCACGGCAGAGGGACTGTTTGACGGATCGGTCATCGAAAAGTTCGATGCATTTACGGTGGATCAGTTTCCTCTTCGTGAGATGTTCCGGGGTTTAAAAGCAAACTTCCAGTACCAGGTGCTGGGGTTAAAGGAAAATAACGGCCTTGCTTTACAGGACGGCTATTTTGCGAAAATAACCCCGGAATTTACCGAGGGTTTGGTAAATGGCTCCATTGAAAGACTTTCCTATATCTATGAAAAAATGGTGACAGGGAAGACCTATGTCTGCCTGATCCCGGATAAAAACTATTATTTAGGTCGGGACTATGGGTATCCTGCGCCGAATTATGAAGCAGTCGTCCAAAAGCTGCAGGTGGCACTGCCGGGTGCAGAATATGTGGATATTTTTGGCGACCTGACGCTGCAGAGCTACTACCGCACCGACACCCATTGGCGGCAGGAAATGCTGTCTCCTGTGGCAAAGCGGCTGTGCGATGCGCTAGACATCCCGATAGGCGAAGATTATACCCGACATATGCTGCAGGGCTTCAAGGGCGTCTATTACGGACAAAGCGCTCTGTCGCCGGCACCGGACGATCTTGTATATCTGTCAAACAGCACCCTTGTGAATTGTAGTGTCTATGATTACGAGACCGGGCAGAATACGGGTATTTATAATCGGGAAAAATTCGACGGCAAGGATGGCTACGACGTGTTTTTGGGCGGCACAAAGGCACTGCTGCGGATCGATAACCCCAATGCACAGACAGAGCGGGAGCTGGTGGTCTTCCGTGATTCCTTCGGCTCCAGCCTCATACCGCTGCTTACGCAAGGCTATAAAAGTATCTACGTGGTGGATATCCGCTATGTGATGCCCGATGCGATCCCTCATTATGTGGATACGAAAGGAAAGGACACTTTGTTTTTGTACAGCGCGCTGATCCTCAATCAAAAGGCATTTAAGTAAATAATTATGCGGACACCCCTTTTGGGGTGTCCAATTTTTATCTATAAAAAGATTTTGATATATTTCTATTGACAAAGTCTTCTTTTTTTGTTATATAGTATATATACTAATAGTAAACTTACAAGAGAGGTAAGTGTGATGGCAAATATCTATAAAAAACTACCCAATGCAAGAGGTGTGATTGTGCAGGAGGCTGCCCGAATGTTCATAGAGGACGGTTACTCCAAAAGCTCTATTAACCGGCTTTCCAAGAACCTGCAGATTAGTCCCGGACATATTACCTTCTACTTTCCTACCAAGGAGCATTTGCTGGCGGTGCTGGTGGATGAAATGCTGGATTACCAACGCCTTATGATGGAGCAGGAGGCGCGAGACGGGAAAAGCTCGCTGCTTGCCTATTGTTTGGAGCTGACGGCAATTGCGGCAGTCTGCGAGGAAAGTGAAATCGCAAGAGACTTCTACGCATCTGCCTACGCGTCCGCGTTAACCCTTGCCCGGATCCGGGCAAACGATGCGGAAAAGACCCGGGAGATTTTTATCCCCTTCTATCCGGATTGGACAGAGCGGGAGTGGATTGCGACGGAGAATATCGTCTCCGGTATCGAATATGCTACCATTATGACCCGGGAGTCAGATACACCGCTGGAAGTACAGATTGAAAAGACGTTAGATACTATTCTCTACTTATTCGGTGTGCCGAAAGAAACCCGGAAAATGAAGATTGAAAAGGTGCTTTCTATGGACTACCGCGGCTTAGGACATAAACTGCTGCTGGGCTTCCCGAAATATGTGGCCAAGGTCAACAAAGAAGGATTAGAAAAGAAGAAATAAACATAATTATTATTTACAAATCACAAATTATAAATTGTTAAAGGGGTCATTTCCGAAGGATAAATCATTTCTGTAAGGAGGAAAATATATGAGGCGAGTGCTATCTGTTATTCTGGTGGTTTGTATGCTGAGCACTATCCTGCTTTCTACGGCTGGCTGCAGCCTGTTTGCAAAGAGGATCGATTCCGGTACAGAAGCAGCAAAGCTGCTTTTGGCAAATGAGCGATTGGACGAAGATCTTGTGGGCGGGAAGATCGATTTGGGTCTTTCAGCTACGCAGCAGAAAATGCGGGCGAGAATGCCCAAGAAGGCGCGCGGTCTTCCGGATAAGCAGCTTGCGAATTCGGGCAGCGAATATACCTGGACGGAGTTTCCAAACAAATCCCACTCATTCGTCGAGTTTAACCAGTTTATGAAGGGTGTGGAAGAGGAAGTAGCCGATGTCGCGGAGGATATTGCCCATATGAAGAACAATGTGGGCGTTACCGATAAATGGGTGAAGGTCGGCCGTGAAAAGCAGATGCTCCGTGTTTACGAAAACTACGATATGCTGATCGTCGTAGGCGAATACGAAGATCTTCACATTTACTACCGTTATACCGATGAAAACGCGAAAAATGTTTATGAGCTGTTTTCGCTGATGTCCTATGACGACGGTACAACGGGCGAGATCAGAACGATGCTCATTCCCGGAGAGCGGTATGAGTATATGTACAATAACTCTAATGGCTTCACCGACTACTTTATCGCGGAAAACACCCGGGGTTATTGGCTTAATACACGGTTTAATTATCACCATGGCGAAAACGGCTATAAGAGCATATCCTTCTCTCCTTATATCGTCAGAGACGGCTTGGGCTACGGTGCGTTTTTGACGGCAGATAGCGTAAAGCCTGCGCTGGATAATGCGTGGTACTCTGTCTTTGACCCGGGTGCCGAGCGTGAGCTGTTCCGCATAAACGATGGCTATGGCGATTATCATTTTAATCTCTATATGACGGCGATTCGAGATGGCTTTGTCTCTGTTTCGTCGAAGGACGCACGGTTTGATGCAGAGGAGGGCATTTACGATACGGCGCATTTAGATACTCTTACTACAAAAAATGGTGTTTATACGGCAATTTCCGACGATAACCAACTGCCTGAAGATGCGTTTGCTTTCATCGACGGCTATGTACAGTACATATACGGAGATGAGATATACTACGGTTCTCTTGATTTTGCAATGATGGATACAAAAATGTCCATTGCGGATGCCTGCCAGGAATTTGGCAGCTACGCAGGCACATTGGGTTTGCGGCTTTACTGCGATATGGAGACGGTGGCTACCTCTCTTGACCATGCATCGTTGCTTGCTGAGAATTTCTCCGACAGCTTTATCTGGAACGGCTACAAAATGAACAGCATCGAAAATGTGGAGAAAGCGAGAACTGTTCTGCAGGCGCAATTTGACAGTGCAAGAGCCGCCTATGAGGAAGTCAAGAATTTTGAAACCTCCAACGAAAGACAGAGACTTTCCAGCAGTGCCCATTTTGCTCAGCTCGATGCCGCTGCTGCCGGTAATAACAGCTTTGCCGGTAAGGTCATCCGGCTTTCCGGTGTAACGGTTTCCACAAGCGATGTTACCCTCTTTGAAGACGGAAAAGAGTATGTGCTGAAGGTCGGTCTTTCCCTTCTGGACGAAAGCGGCAATCCCATCAGCGTCAATACCGTGCCCCTTTCCGGCACGGAACCGGTAAGCGTGCGGTTTGCAGGAAATTCGATTACGCTGGCAGCCAGCGGTGAGTATGAGATTCCTATGAACCTGCATCAGGGACAGTATGCGGCGGTGGTCTATGTTGCCACAAAGGACGAGGGTATCCGGGTCAGCGAAATTCAAAAAGTCGCGTTTGTCAGCATCCAAAACGGTGAGATTGAAAACAGTGCCATGTATTTGGAGGCCAGCGAGAATAATAAGAATTTGATTCTGAAATATCAGATCAAGAACATCCGCTATGTCACCGTAGCGGCAACCAAGGAAGCCTATACCTATGACGAGATCCAGCGGCTTTTGAACCTTGAGATCCTGGCCTACGGTGCACCCTTCCACGGCGCAGTCCTGGAATATGAAAACGGTGAAGCCGTGGCAGAAGGCGCAACCCTTGGAAAAGGGACTTACCGGCTGATGTGTTATCTGGCAACAGAAGACGGCATTGCCCAAAGCTATACATATTTGCAGATCGTGTAAAAAGGATTACGGGATAAGGAGGAAACAGCATGAAAAAGCTAATTGTGATTTTGCTGGCATTGACTGTGGCACTAAGCTTGACCGCTTGCTTCGGCGAGCCTGCCGAGAATCCCACAGAAGCACCCACGGAGACACCTACAGATGCACCTACGGAGCCGCATACCACCCATACACCGGCAGAAGATGACGGAGATTGCACAACAGCGGTTTTATGTCTGTTTTGCCCGGAGATCGTGTTAGAAGCCAAAGATGCCCACGACTTTACCAATAAGCCTGCAGGAAATGCTGAGGGCCATATCTATTCTTGCGCCAATGACGGCTGTACTGCCCAAAGCTTACAAAAATCCCATGAGGGCGGTGAAGAAACCTGTGAAAAGGGCAAGATTTGCACCGCTTGTGACTATGAATATACTGATGCGCTGGGACATGATGTAGCCTATGATATTCTTGGTCTTAAGTTCACGGTCAGTTGTAAGCGCGGCTGCGGTTATGAAGGCAGCGTGTTCTTGCGGGCGCCTGAGAGTTATGTATATACCGGTCAGCGGATCGAATATATCCCAGAGGTCGTAGGCGAAATCGAGTACACGGTTACTTACAGCGCGCCGCCTATCGATGTTGGAGAGTATACTGTGACACTGGCGGTTGGGTCGGAGTCCAGAACATCATACTTTAAGATCGAGCAGGCAATGCCGGAGTATACGACCCCGGAGGAAATGCTCGCCTATGTGGGTCAGCAGTTAAAGGACATTCCGTTGCCGGAGGGCTTTACGTGGCATGATGAGAGCATTGTTTTGACGAAAACGGGCAGACAGACATTCCATGTGAACTATACGCCTGCGGATACGAAGAATTACTACGGTATTGGCACCGGTGTATGGCTGAATGTCCGTGGCGCGATTCGTACTACGCAGGATCTGCAGGAAGCTTTCCGGGTTGGCGGATACTATACGCTGATGAACGATCTGGATATAGGGGAAGTGTCTTTGGATACAGATACGGAGGCCATCAGCATTGATTTGGATTTGGGTGGACACACACTGAAAACCGGACATTGGGCAGGCATATATGTCGATTCCGATGTGACGCTGAAAATGTATAACGGTACCGTGGAACAAACAAATGATGAATGTGCTGCCCTGACGAGTTATGGCACGGTGGTGGTTACGGATTGCACTTTGATCGGCAAAAACTATTATGCGCTTTACATTTGTGACAATAGGGCAGCGGTAAAAGATGTCACGCTGGAGGGCGGCGTATATGTTTCGAATTCCTATACGGATGCAGCATCGCTGGTTGCAGCGGAGAATGTGGTCATTTCTGCGTGTGGAACCGAGTGGGCAGAGGATCTCATAAGTATAAGTGAGAAAGGGGTTGCAACCTTCGGTTTTGATCCTTCCAATATGCTCGAAAAAAGCAGTAACTGTACCGTCAGGGATAATGGTGACGGCACGTGGACGGTTTATGTAGAGCCTGTGGGCGATCCGCTGATCGAAGCGTTGTATCTCAGTCCGGGAACTGCCGAGGAGAATGATGAGCTGGATCCAACTTACCCCACATTTATTGTCCGCGAGGGACAGTATTTCGAGATCGTTCTGAAAGGGCAACATCTTGATCAACCCCTGACGGACCAAAGGTATATTATGGGGAGTACCGGAAACATATATGCTGTGCCTATAACAGAAAAATACGGATTGTATTCTGTCAGTAAAAACGAGATTATCATACGAGTGACTTACGAATTTCTTAAGGCAAACAGCACGACATTCCCTTATATAGATACATTTTCTTTCACCAATGGCGCAAGTCAGGCAGGATTTGCTTTGAAGGTCATCATTGTTGTAGAATAATAAAAAGAAGATAAAAAACAGGGGCGGCAAGCAGCCGCCCTTGTTTTTACCTTCAGAATGTGGTAGGATAGTAAAAAAGGAGGCGGTAATATGGATTATCGTGTTTTAGGTAAAACCGGTTTGCAGGTTTCCCGTATGGGCTTCGGTGGCCTGCCCATTCAGCGGACAGATGATGCGGCCTGCCGGGAAATTTTGGTGAAACTTGCGGAGCTGGGTGTAAATTATATCGATACCGCCCGAGGCTATACGGTCAGCGAGGAATATATCGGAAAATCCCTTGCGGGTCTGCGGGACAAGTTTATCCTTGCTACCAAGAGTATGGCAAAAGACAAGGAGAGTATGGCCCGCGACATCGATATCTCTCTGCGGAATCTACAGACAGATCATATCGACATTTATCAGATCCATAACCCCAACCGGGAGGGCTATGACCAGATCGTCGCCCCCGGCGGCGCGCTGGAGGCGCTGCTGGAGGCCAAGGCTGCCGGTAAGATCGGGCATATCGGCTTTACCAACCACTATGCGGAGATGATCGAGCTGGTATTGCAGGAAGATTGGGTAGAGACGGTGATGTTCCCCTATAATATTGTAGAAACACAAGGCGAGAAGCTTCTTGCGCTGTGCAAGGAGAAAAATGTGGGCTTCATCGCTATGAAGCCGCTGGCTGGCGGTGCGATTGAGGATGCCGCCGTTGCGCTGCGGTATGTTGCCGCCAGCGATGGTGTGGATGTCATTATTCCCGGTATGGATTATCCTGCGCAGGTACAGGAAAACTACGATGCGATTGCAACTTCTGCGCCCCTTTCCATGGAGGAGCAGGAGAAGATTTCTGCCATTCGTAAAGATCTGGGCGAGAATTTCTGCCGTCGGTGCAATTACTGCGCCCCTTGTACGGTTGGCATTAAGATCCCTACGGTGTTCCTGTTTGACGGCTATCTGACCCGGTACGGTCTGCCGGATTGGGCAAAAAGCCGTTATGAAACGCTTGAAAAGCACGCGTCGGACTGCATCGTCTGCGGTGACTGCGAAAAGAGATGCCCCTACCATTTGCCTATTCGGGATATGCTGCTAAAGGTAGCAGAAAGGTTCGGAAAATAAAATGAAGATACTTATTCTCAATGGCAGTCCCAAGGGAAAATACAGCATTACCCTCCAGACTACCAGGTATTTAGAAAAAATCTACCCAGATCACAGCTTCGAGGTTCTAAATGTTGGACAAAAAACCAAAAGTTTAGAGAAGGACTTTACACCTGCCCGGCAGGCTGTCGAAAAAGCAGATGTCCTGCTGTTTTCTTACCCGGTTTACACCTTTATTGCTCCTTGTCAGCTCCACAAGTTCATTGAGCTGCTGAAAAAAGAGAAAATGGATCTGTCTGCAAAATATGCAACCCAGATCACTACCTCCAAGCATTTTTACGATGTGACTGCCCACCGCTATGTGCAGGATAACTGTGCTGATTTAGGACTTAAATATATCCGGGGACTCTCTGCGGATATGGACGATTTACTCACCGAAAAGGGGCAAAAAGAGGCGCGGGACTTCTTCGATTTTCTTTGCTGGAGCGTAGAAAACGATAGGTTTGAAAATCCCTCTGTGCTCCCCACCACTTATGCGAAAAAGCCGGTCTCGGTGGCAGAATGTACAGAAGAAAAGAATGGTGATGTGGTCATTCTTGCGGATTTAGGAGAGGAAGATACCCAACTTGCGGCGATGATCGGTCGTTTTCAGGCGAGTTTTGCGAAAAAGACCCGTATCATCAACCTTCGGGAGTATCCTTTTAACGGCGGTTGCTTAGGCTGCTTTAGCTGCGCGGTGTCCGGCAAGTGTGTCCACAAGGACGGCTTTGACGAATATCTCCGAAATGAAATTCAGACCGCGCAGTCTATCGTTTATGCTTTCACAATCAAGGACCATTCTATGGGCGCGCTCTTTAAGATGTATGACGATCGGAATTTCTGCAACGGTCACCGCACCGTCACCATCGGTATGCCGGTGGGCTATCTCATAAGCGGTGATCTAAGTCGTGAATTCAATTTACAGACCATCATCGAGGCCCGGGCGCAGGTGGGAACCAACTTCCTTGCAGGCGTTGCTACGGACGAAATTGACCCGGACGGAGAGATCGACCGCTTGGCGGAGACCCTCGCTTATGCGCTGCAGCACAAATATGTACCACCCCAGAATTTCTATGGCATTGGTGGCATGAAGATCTTCCGGGATCTCATTTGGCTGATGCAGGGTATGATGCGGGCAGACCACAAGTTCTATAAGTCCCACGGACAGTATGATTTTCCCCAGAAAAAGCGGGGCATGATGCTGAAAATGTACTTGGTGGGCAGCCTCCTTGCCAATGAGAAGATCAAAGCAAAAATGGGCAACAAGATGAACGAGGGTATGCTGATGCCTTACGAAAAGCTGTTTAAGGAAATGGATAAAAAATAAAAAAGTCCAGTCTGCGCACCCCGCAGACTGG
>JAZSDE010000020.1:0-11053 GCA_045531015.1 Faecousia sp. | reverse complement strand
ACATTTACCGTATGGGCAGTGCTTACAGCGATACCGTAACACCTCCTTACTACGGCAATATGGGCAACCTGGGTGAATAAGAGGTGGCTATATGCGTAAAAGATTAGTTCCGATTTTCAGTATCCTATGTGTGATACTTTTGGGTCTCGGCTTAGCGAGTTGTAAAAAACCTGATCCCCAGCTGGGAAATAGCGGCGCCCTGTTAAACGGCGGCTTTGAATCGGCTGACCTGTCCGGTTGGACGGTGGAATACGGCGATGCATTTGATGATGATTGCATTTCTTCTCAGAAAACCTTTATGTTTGAGAATGATGCAAACAACAACATCTTAGCAATTAACCAAACAGGTAACTGGTATCTCACCGGCAAGGGTTATCACGGCAAGTATTCCGGTGCAAGAACCGGCGCGCTTCGTTCCGCAAACTTCTTCGTTCCCGAAGACGGTACGGTTAGCCTTAAGTTGGCAGGCGGCGCGTTAACCGTTGGTAAGGGTGCCGATGCACAGCAAAAAGCAAAGGAAAAGCTTTGCTATGTTGGTTTCTATTTGGCTGAAAACGATCAGCTGATCGCCATGCAAACCAATGAGTACTTCCACGAGCACACCGAAGAGTATATCATCCCTGAGAGATATGCTGCAGGTGTATATAATACCGACAATTTCTATGAATACTATTTGGACTTGTCAGATTATGCCGGCCAGGAAGTTTACGTTCGAATCGTAGATAACGATGAAAGTTATTACTACGGTTATATCGCTGTAGATGATATCCGGATCGGCAGCGGCGTGGATCCCCAAACCGAGGGCGGCTTCTTCACCAAGGTCATCGATTATGCAACGGAGGCAGAAGCGCCTTCCGTTTATGAAATCGCAAACGGCGGCTTCGAGCTCGGTTCTCTGGCTGGCTGGACGGTTGTAGAAGGCGATGCGTTCTCCAACGAGGGCGTCAACACCGAAAATGTTTGGTGGAATGAAAACATCACTTATTCCCGTGACGGCAATTATCATTACGGCAAATATATGCCTTCTGCAACAGGCATTATGCGCTCTTCCGAATTCGTTTTGGGCGGCTCTGGCTACGTAACCTATAAGCTTGGCGGTTGTGCCGACAACGGCAAAGCCTACATAAGATTTATGGTAAAACGCGGCGATGAAGCTGTCGAAGTTGCAAGATATTCGAACTTTAAGTTCTGGAATTACCAATTCCCTTATGTGCAAAACGGTATGCGCCTTCTGAATATGGTTCAGTATTACGCAGACCTCTCTGCATACATTGGCGAAACCATGTACATCGAAGTGGTAGATATGAATGCCTCTCCCGATGAACTGGGTTGTATCGTTTTGGATAGCGTTCGTACCTATTGGGAAGAAAAGCCCCGGTGGATCGACAGCGAATCCTTCTTTGTGGAATACAATTCGGATATTATCCTTGAAAGCGAATATCAGGTTGTAAACGGCGGCTTTGAAACCGGCGACCTGACAGGCTGGACCTTGGAGGGCCAGAAGATTGGTGTTGTAACCAATGCTTACGGCTGGTGGGCACAAAACCTCCCCTACAACAAGAAGGGCACATATTTGTTCTCCGGCATTGTGGATGAAGGCGCTGGCGTGCTTGAATCCCATAAGGGTACATTGACAAGCTCTGCATTTACCGTTGGCGGCAGCGGCTATATTACCTTTATGCTGGGCGGCGGCGGCAATCCTAATGAGTGCTATATTTCCGTCATCGATGCCAAGACTGGCGACGAGGTTGCACGTTATGCCAACAGCCTGTTTAGCGACAGAGGCACTGGCATCATCAACCACGGCAGTAACCTTGCCAATATGGTTATGTACAAGGCAGATCTGTCCCAGTTTATGGGCAGAAGCTTAAAGATCCGTATCGTAGATAACGCGACAAGCAATTGGGGTCTCCTCACTGCCGATAGCTTTGTGACCTACTACAAAGAGGAATCCGCTGTGCCTGGTAAGGCCAATATGGCTAAGAATATGAAAACCATTCTTGGCGAGAAAGATCCCTATCAGGTGCTTAACGGTGACTTTGAGACCGGCGACCTGACCGGCTGGACGCTCAGCGGTAAATTTGGTTACGTATCTATGCAGGATGTCTTCTGGAAGAATGTCGGAAAGCCTTATAATAAGGACGGCAGATTCCTGTTTACCGGCATCGAAGACGTTATGGGCAGTATGGAAGCGGCAAAGGGCACACTGACAAGTGAGACCTTCACCGTTGGCGGCTGCGGCTATATCACCTTTAAGTTAGGTGGCGGCTATAATCCGGAGTGCTATATTGAAATCGTGGATGCCAAGACCGGTAAGGCGATTGCCAAGTATCACAACGACAATGCAGACAGCAATGAAGGCCGTATGTTCCAGTTTAAGGCAGATCTGACCAAGTTTATGGGCAGCGAGGTTTACATCCGCGTTGTGGATAATGCCGAGAATGCTTGGGGCTGCTTGGCTGTAGACAGCTTCATTACCTATTATGAATCTGTTGAAGCACTGCCTGCTGCAACACTGATTGCCAATAAGCTTGCCTAATCATTAAACCAAGGCAGGGGCGACGCCCGCCCCTGCCGCAGAAAGACACCTCAAAAGCACTTTTTGGCGATGCCTTTTATAGAGCACGCCTGAGAGTATATATTCTATACTTTGCGCAAAAGTATTATTATGGAGGTAAAAACTATGAAAAAGAAACTTTTCGCATGTCTCCTTGCTGTGACATTGGTCGCGGCTTTGGTGTTTGTGGTCGCACCGACTGCAAAGGCTGATCCCGTCATTGTTCAGGCAGAAAACAACAAATTTCCCGAAGGCTTTGATTTCAACAACATCCTCGATCTGAACGGTCAGAACGTTACAGTTGAACTTACAAATGGCGAAACGCTCAAGGTTATCAACACCTCTTTCATTACCGGTGAAGGTCTGCAGTTGGACGGCGAACATCCCGGCTCTCTGACCGTGACTGGCAATGGTACTGTTGCCAAGGTTACTGCTGTGGAGGACGGCTTCCGTTATTTAGCAGTTCAGGACGGCGATACATACACTTTCCACCCCTTTAATCTGGCTATTACCAGACTGGGTCTCAACACCCTTGGTAAGGACGGCACGAACCCCGCTGTCTGCGTGGAGGCTGTGTTCCTTGCCAACAATGTGGTAAAGACAAAGCTGGAAGCAGAAGGAAGTGACTACGGCCTGCAAAAGCCCTCCGATGAGGGTGAGGTCACCTTCTCTGCAAAGGCAAATAATTACACTTTTAGCGAAACCAATGGTGTGCAGGCTTATTACGACCTTGCGGATTCCCTCACTGCCAACATTGACAACACCTACGAGCTTCAGGCCTATATGGTCATTGACGGTGTTAAGATCACCAACAAATCCCTCCCGATCATTCCCCGCGAGGTTTTGAAGTTGGTCAATAAAGCCATCTCTGATCCCGCTACCATCATTACCGAAAAGCAGGCAGCAACCATTAAAGAGCTGATGGGCAGCAATACCCGTCTGAACAACATCTTCACCTGCTACTGGGGGGACGGTGACACCTGCAAACACGGTGCTTATGATGCTGATTGGAAATGTCTGGACTGCGACAAAGATACCTCTGCTTACCAGCTTACAAACGGCGGCTTTGAAAACGGTCTGGAAGGCTGGAAAGTAGTCGGCAATATTGGCGATGTAAGCACAGATACACACTACTGGACAAATGAAAACGGTGGCTATGCATTTGGTATGGACGGTGAAAAGATGTTCTCCGCCTATGCGCCCGGCGCAGCGGAAGCTGCTGTTGGTACTTTGACCAGCCCCACCTTTACTGTTGGCGGTTCCGGCTTCGTCACCTTTAAGGTCGGCGCGATGAAAGACGGCAACTATGTTTATGTAGATGTTGTGGATGCCGAGACGAAGGAAATCCTTGCCCGTTATTATAACGGTGACTGGAGCGAATATACCGCTGAAGCAAAGAGCGGCTGTACGTTGATCGCCTATAAGGCAGATCTGTCCACCTTCAGAGGTAAGGAAGTATACTTCCGTATCAGCGATAACGCAATGGAAGATTACGGTCTGTTCTTTGCGGACAGCTTCGTAACCTATTACGAAGAGGAACCTGTGGACTTTAACGTTGCAACACCTGTAAACTATACAGTTTCCGGCACTATTTACGACCTGTTCAACGGCGGCTTCGAACTGGGCGGCGAACAGGGCTGGTGGAACATCGGTGAAATCGGTGTTGTTACAAATGCAAACGGCTACTGGGGCGACAACATTCCTTACAACAAGGATGGCGATTATCTCTTTACCGGCGTGGAGAGCTTTGGTGCAAATACTATGCGTGAAGGCAATCGCGGCACCCTTACCAGCTCTGTGTTTGAGATTGGCGGCACTGGCTGGATCTCCTTCAAGCTGGGCGGCGGCGGAAATGCACTGTGCTACGTCCAGGTAATTGATTCTACCACAGGAGAAATTCTTGCAAGATACCACCAGCAGGAACAGCAGGATGCTAAGCTTATTCAGTATGTTGCAAATCTGAGTGCATATATTGGCAAAACCGCAAGAATCCAGGTCGTTGACTACGCCAGCGAAGGCTGGGGCTGTGTGTCCTTCGACAGTGTTAAGACTTATTATGCATCTACCAATGATTTGCCCGGCGATGTAACTGCAAATAATATTTTCCATGGCGTTTACAATGTTGCAAACGGCAGCTTTGAAACCGGTAATCTTGAAGGATGGCAGATGCACATCTGGGAGCCCGGCGCACACAACACATTGGGATATATCGTAAGCGAAGAGCATTTTGCAGATTGGTATATTTCCAACGATAATAGAAAAGATGGCAATTTCCTTATGACGTTTGTTAAGCGGGGCGACGTAGAAAACTGCGAAAACACCAAAGGTGAGCTTGTAAGTTCCACCTTCACGCTTAAGCAGAATGGCTTTATTTCTTTTAGATTTGGCGCCGCACACAAGGATGAAGTTCGCATCGAGCTTGTCAGAGCAGATGGCGAGGTAATCGCAAGATTCTATAACAGACCCGATGGCAGAGCCAATACCGAGATGTATGCTTATTTCTATCAGTATACCGGTGAGACTACGGATTGCTTCTTTAGAGTTGTGGATGATGCAAATGCCGGTCCTTACGGCTGCTTCGTCGTGGACGACTTCCGTGTAAATCTGGAGAGCGTACCCGAAGGCTTCATTCCTGCAATTCAGTAATTTATCCAATTAACCAAAACAGCGCTCCCCCACCGCGGGGTGGGGGAGTCCCAAAAATGAAAGATTTTATATGACTATAACGAAAACAAAACAACCTGCATTTCACATAACCGGAGAGACGGGTTGGATCAACGACCCTAACGGACTTATCTGCTTTAACGGACAGTACCACGCATTTTTTCAGTATCACCCCTATGATACCAAGTGGGGTCCAATGCACTGGGGACACGTTGTCAGCACAGATTTGACCAACTGGAAGTATCTGCCTGTAGCGCTGACACCCGGAGATGATTGCGATAAAAACGGCTGTTTTTCAGGCACTGCCATCGCCCACAACGGGAAGCTGTGGCTGATGTACACCGGTTTTATCGAAAATCAAGGCGGCGATACCATCCGGCAGGTTCAGTGCTTGGCAGAAAGCGATGACGGCATAACCTTCAAAAAGCACGGTATCGTCATCGGCGAAGAGCTTCTGCCGGAGGGCTATGCGCCCTGTGATTTCCGTGATCCCAAGGTTTGGCGTCACGGAGACACCTTCTGGTGCGTGATCGCAGCCAGAAAGATAGAAGGCAGAGGCAGGATCCTCTTATATAAATCCCAAGATTTGCTTCATTGGGAGTATGTAAATGACCTGTTTGGAAAAGACTCTGCCGGTGCGATGATCGAATGTCCCGACTATAATGAGGAGCTTGGGTATCTGCTTTTCTGCGAGCAGTTCCAGCCCAGCGAAAATGGGGAGCACCTGAATATCCATACCTGCCGTTGGTGTACCGGAAAAATCGATTATTCTACTGGTCTGTTCAAAGAAGAGACGCGGGGAATTGTAGATTACGGCTTCGATGTGTATGCACCCCAATCCTTTGCCGGCGAACCAATCTTTATTGGCTGGCTGAATATGTGGGACAGAAATGTGCCTTCTGAAAAGTACGGTTTTGCGGGTATGCTGACAGCACCGAGAAGAGTATTTGTGAAAGATGGCAGACTGTATCAGGAGCCCATAGTAAACTGCAGCGAAGCATATAAAACGACTGTATGTGATACGTTTACGGACAAAGTCACAAGAGGCGTGATTACCGTAAAAGCAACGAATCTGGAAAGCTTTGCAATCAAAATGCGTTCCAACGGCACGCAATATACCCAATTGACATTAAAGGATGGACAGTGGGTATTTGACCGCTCGAAATCCGGTGAGGCTATTTGCGGCGCAGAAAAGGACATAGATTCGTTGAACGGCATTCGCCGGATGCCCTGCTCTATGGGGAAAGAAGTGACCCTAACTATTGTTATGGATGATTTCTCCGTGGAGATTTTCGAAGATGGCAGGGCGTTGACTTCAACCGTATATCCGCCTGCTGATGCCGATGGCTTGGAGCTTGCTGTGAAAGCAGAAAGCTGTCAGTACGAACGGGCAGATGTTGTTTTAAAGGCATAAAACAAGAAAGCATTGCTGTACAAAGAATATAGATTTTACTTCTGTTAAGGAGAGGATTCATTATGAAAGAGTTTTATACAGCACCCGAAGCTGAGATCATTCATTTTGCTGCTGAAGAGGCATTGGCGAACAACGGACTGCAGGTTTCTTTCGTTGGCGTCGATGTCACAGAAAAGCAGGATGGTGACTGGAACAGCTGGAGTCAGTGGTTTTAACGAACTGGCGATATATAATTGCAGCGGCATTCTTATGGAATGCCGCTGTTCTATTGTATAAAGAAAACCGCCGGCCGGTGGTTATCATTGTAAGAATGCTTAATGGTTTTCTGTGTTTTGGTGCATACTAACTGCGGTGATGAAAATGGATTCTATTTGGCAAACGGGCGTTTCAATGCCCGCATTTCCAAAAATGGAGAAAGATCTCCAAACGGAGGTGCTGATCGTGGGCGGCGGTCTTGCGGGACTTTTGTGCGCCTATCAGCTGACGCAGTCCGGGGTGGACTGCGCGCTGATTGAGGAGAACAGGGTTATGCAAGGCGTCAGCGGCAGGACAACTGCCAAATTAACCTCCCAGCACGGCCTTATTTACAGCAAGCTGCTACAGACCTTAGGTGCGGAGAGAACAGAGCAATACTGGCAGGCAAACCAGGAAGTCCTGTCTGCCTTTCGGAAATTAGCCGAGGACGCAAATTGCGATTTTACGCCCCAAAGCAATTATATTTATGAAACAGACGGCACGGAAAAATTAGAAAAAGAAATGGCTGCCTATGAAAAGCTGCATATTCCTTATGCTTGGGAAAGAAAGCTGCCGCTGCCTTTTTCTGTCTCCGGGGCATTGAAATTTGAGAGTCAAGGGCAATTCCATCCGCTGAAATTCGCGGCCCATATCGCCCGTAACCTCAAAATATACGAAAACACGAAAGCCCTGGCGTTTGGTGACAATTGGGTGAAAACGCCCAGCGGCAAGATCACAGCGGAGAAGATCATTATTGCTACCCACTTTCCGCTTATCAACAAGCACGGTGCGTATTTTCTGAAGCTGTACCAGCAGCGCTCCTATGTGATCGCAATGGAAAATGCTGGACATTTGGATGGAATGTACTTGGACTGTGCCGAAAATGGACTATCATTGCGCAGCGCGGGTAAATGGCTGTTGCTGGGCGGTGGGGGACACCGCACAGGAAAACAGGGGATAGGCTGGGACTTACCGGAAAGGGCAGCGAAAAAATATTATCCCACTGCGAAAACCGTGACCCGTTGGGCAACGCAAGACTGTATGACATTGGATGGTATGCCCTATATCGGGCAGTACAGCAAGGGGACACCCAACCTATATGTAGCAACCGGCTTTCAAAAATGGGGGATGACTACCTCGATGGTGGCGGCAAGTCTGCTGACGGATCTGGTGCAGGGGAGGGATAATCCTTACGAAAGCCTCTTTTCACCCTCGCGGAGCATACTGCATAAGCAGCTTTTCCTCAACGGCGTGGAATCCACCGCCAATTTGCTGCGCCCCACGAAGCCCCGATGTCCCCACCTTGGCTGCGCCCTCCATTGGAACGCGGCAGAGCACTCTTGGGACTGTCCTTGCCACGGCTCCCGCTTCGATGCGGAGGGCAAAGTCCTCAATAATCCCGCTACGGACGACCTGCAAAATCCACCGAAACAATCATAGCAAAAGTCACGCCCCTCGGGAGAGGGGCGTGGCACGTTTATGGGGATATGAAAAATTAATCAGTCAACGCAGACGATACCGTCTTCTTTAACGGTGATGGTCATACCGTCCTTGACATAGTCTAAAAATTCGTCGCCGAGGCTGTCCACAACGGGCATTGACACACTGTCCAGCCACACAGAGGCGAGGATAGAGCCAGCGGCTGCCAAGGAGTCAATGGGCTTACTGAACAGCATACAGGCAGGCTGGCGCTCCATAGCGCAGGCGCAGTACAGCACCAAGCCACCGGTGGTAGAGCCGATGGTTTGGGGAAGGCACAGGGCTTTACCCAGCATTTCCTTGTTGTAGAGATCGGGGTTGTTCTGATCGCCACAGGTGGCCTTCTTATCGCCGAATTGCAGAGCTTTTTGGAAGGATGCCAAGGTATTAAGACCGCCGTGGGAGACCAGCGCGGAAGCGGTAACGGTACCGGGGGCAACGACCCGTCCTTTAAATTCTTTCATTCTTAGTTACCTCCCTTTGTGATCTTTACAAGGATCTCATCCTCGGTGTAGAAGCGGGCAGTGGTGTAGGTGCGCAGCTTATTGGAGCAGGTGATGACGGGCATTTTGCCGGCCAACGGGTTATTCATATACATCAGCGGGCAGATGTAGGAGAGGATCACGCCGGTCTTTTCAAGCCGCTTTGCGTACGCGGTCTTTTCAAACGCTTTCTTGACGGCAGGCGCGGTGGTAAACACGGTGGGAATCAGTACCTTCTTATTGCCGGAGGCGGCAAGGCCTTCTTCCACGCGGACAGTCCAGTCGATGAGCTGCTGCATAGACATATGGGGGCAGCCGATGAAGCATAGCTTGGGCTTTGCATCAGCATTTTTCCACATAACGGGGTAATTGTTCTTTACTCTCTCCAGCTCGGCATCGTCGATGACATAGACCTTTGCACCCTCGGCGATCAAGGCGTTGCCCAGCTCCTTTGCCTCGGGGGTCAGGTTTTCAATATGGTAAAGACCCACAGCACCGTTGGAGGCGGTGGCTGCGCCGAAGTCCTTCAAATATGCACAGTTCTCGTCATTAAGTTCTGTGCCGAGCCAAGTGTTCATTCCGGTGACATAGGGGACATCCTCCATCACCTTCATACCGATGGCAGAGCCGAGAAGCTGTGCTTCAGGCTTCTTGGTGCATTGTACCTTTACGATCCAAGTGGCTTTTCGACCCTCGTCGGTCAACAGTCCAAAGTGGGGAACACAGCCGGCAATAGAACCCATAATGTCCATAATGCCGGAGTTACGGTTGCAGCGGGCACCCAAAACAGAGTTGGCATAGACAACGGCAGAGGACTCTGCCCAGCTCAGCACATCGCCCTTTTTCGGTTTATTGCCCATCTGGTCTAAGTAGCAGGCGCAGGTAAAGGCATCTTCATCCATAAGACCCAGCTGCTGGAGTTGCTTTTCGTAGTCTGCCTGCTTAGAGTACATAAAGTTATTGAAGATGAAATTCATCAGGAAATTAGCGGGCACATTCTTATCCAGCGGCCGAGGATCAACGGAGAACTTCTGTCCGGAAACCGTACCGGCATCGATAAGCTGCTGCATCAGGTCAAAGACCGGCTTCATCATCTTGAGACCAAAGGAGGTAACAAGATGGTTATATTCGGATGTAACGGGTACCATCTTATCCGCACCAAAGGTCTCGCCGTACATCACCAGGGTCTTCATGACCTTGGCCATAGTCTCGCCCTTAGAGCCGTTTAATATGGCTTGTTGTTCGTCGGTTAAGTACATAATAAACCTCCTTAGATCTTCATGCAGACATCCCAAGCCTGCCAAATGACGCTGCGCAGATTACCCACCTTAAAGGCATCACCAATGATGTGGACGTTCTTGCTCTTTTCGGCAATGGGTGCGCTGCGGTAGCCGGTGGAGAGAATGACGTTGTCTGCGGCGATCTTGAAGGAGTTGCCTTCCTTATCAGTGACAGTAACGCCATCGTCGGCGATCTCGGACAGCCGGGTCTCCAAATGGACAGCAACCTTGTTTGCCTCAAAGAAGTCCCGCAGGAAGCTGGTGTTTGCGAGACAAATGCCGGGTGTGACTACCAGATCATCCATCATCTCCACGATAGTGGGAGTTTTGCCCTGGAGGTACAGCTCGTAGGCAATTTCACAGCCGGTCAAGCCGCCGCCGATGATGGTAACATTCTGGCCGACCTCGTGTTTACCCAGCAGGAAATCGATGGCCTGAATACCCTTCTCAATGCCGGGCACAGGAATGCGGTTGGGAGTAGAGCCGGTGGCGATGATGACCTCATCAGCACCCAGAGAGGCAATATCTTTAACCTCGGTGTTCAGCTTCACTTCAATGGGATATTTGGTTAATTCTCGCTTATACCAGGCGATGAGTGCCCGGTCCTTTTCCTTGAAGGAGGGTGCAGCTGCTGCGATGAACACACCGCCCAGCTCGCCGGACTTTTCGTATAGAGTGACCTTGTGGCCGCGCTTTGCCAGCACCAGCGCAGCTTCCATACCGCCAATACCGCCGCCTACAACAGCGACCTTCTTTACTTTCTTGGCAGGTGCAATGTAGTGCTTTTTGGACTGCATAGTCTCTGCGTTCAGAGCGCAGCGGGCAAGGCCCATGGTGTCCTTCAGGTCCTGAGTGTTGTAGTGCCCCAAGTCGGAGGCCAAGCGGTCTTAGGAAGACAAGCAACTATTGCAACTCCTTGGCTCACAGAACGACATGGCTACGT
>JAZSDE010000064.1:0-18769 GCA_045531015.1 Faecousia sp. | reverse complement strand
CTATAAGCTATTATTTTTCCCCCGGCATAGCCGGGGGTTGTCTTTGGTACAACCAAAACAGACGGGCACAGGCAAGCCTGTGTCCGTTCAGGTTATTATTATCTTTCCTCGCCGAAGAAGAACAGCGCCAGCATACCCGGTCCTACGTGGGCGCCGGTAAAGGGCTCGTGGGGACAAATAATCAGTTCCTTAGGTTTGCAGATCTCGCAGACCTTATCCGCCAAAAGCTGTGCCTCCTCTAAGCAGTCGCCGTGGGATATGGCGATCCGCTGGTTCTGGGCATTGATGGCGCGCTTGCGGTAAATATCCACGATCGCCTCAATCGCCTTCTTTCTGCCCCGGCATCTGCTCAGCGCCACAATATGGCCGGTGGGATCGCCCCAAAGCAGAGGTTTAATATTAAGGATGGTGCCAATGGCCGCCGTAGCGCCGCTGACACGACCGGTGCGCTTCAGGAAGTTCAGGTCATCCACTGTAAAAATCTGCAGCAGATGCTTCACTTCATCGTCTAATATCTCTCCGGCCTCTGTGGCTGTTTTTCCCTCATTTCGCAGATCTGCCGCCCGGCAAGCCAGCAGTCCCGGACCAAAGCCTGCGCCCAAAGAGTCCACCACCCGGACAGTTCTCTCCGGATATTCCTCCTGCAGCTCCTCTGCGGCGATCTTTGCTGCCTGCATAGTACCACTGACTCCGGAGGAAAGACCTACATAAACTACATCCTTGCCTTTTTCCAGCTCAGGACGGAAATGATCCATAAAAAGCTGGGAATTGAGCAAACTGGTCTTCATTACCGCGCCTGCGCGAAGCTTGTCATAATAAGCGTGAGAATCGAATGCATCCAAATCACCGTCAAACACACCGGGCGCACCGTCCAGTGTATAACTGCAAGGCAGAACACGGATGTCAAGCTCCCGCAGCAGATATTTAGGCAGATTGGAACAGCCGTCAGTAAATACACTATAAGTCATAATGGCCTCCTTCGCAGGTCTTATTTATATAATTATACATAAATTATAGTCAGAACGCAAGTTTTTTCTGCGCAGGCGCAAAATAAGTCACTTTTTTCAGGTTTTTCTTGAATATTCCATCCATAGATGTTATTATTACATTGATATGGGGTTGCATTGCCCCCACCAAAAAGGAGAGAAACAAACAATGGAAAAAAAGTTCGGAGACAGAAAAGACGGCTATAAGCTGAAAAATATCCATTCCATGCACGTAATTATGCCCCTGATATTCCCCAACCGCTGCGATAACGAAGCCTTTATCAGCCAGCGCATCGACCTGACTAAGGTCAACGCCTACCTTGCTGAAAAGAACGCAAATGATCCGGAATATCGCTATAACCTTTTCCAGGTCATCGTCACTGCTGTTCTAAAAACTATGGTTTTACGGCCGAAAATGAACCGTTTTATCGCCAATAACACCATGTATATGCACAAAGAGACCTCCGCCTCCTTCACTGTTAAGAAGATCTTCACCGATGACGGCGCAGAAGCCCTGGCGCAGGTAAAGGTTAAGGGAGACGAAACCATCGACGATATCCACAATGAAATCTTCCGTCAGGTATCCTTCTGCCGCAGTGACAAGATCGATGGCGGCACCGAAAGCCTGAATGCCGTTGCCAGCCTCCCCGGCTTCCTGACAAAGCCTGTGGGCGCAGTTGCCAGATGGCTTGACCGCCACGGCTGGATGCCCAAGGACGTGACTGACGGTGACCCCTTCTACGGCTCTGTTTACCTGTCCAACTTAGGCTCTATCAAGCTGCAGGCCGGCTACCACCATCTCGCTAACTGGGGCACCTGCTCCGTGTTCTGCACCATCGGCGAGATCAAAAAGCGTCCCTTCTATAAGGAAGACGGCACTGCCGAGATCAAAGAGTGCGTCGACCTTGGTCTTACCATCGACGAGCGCATTGCCGACGGCTACTATTATTCCCGTACTGTAAAGCTTCTTAAAACCCTGATCGAAAATCCTGAGCTGCTTGAGAAGCCTCTCAGTGAGGAGGTAGATTACTGATGATCACCGCAAAAACACCTTGGAAGGATTACTTAGGCGACGTGCCTATGCATTTAGATTACTTTGACGGCACGATGTGCGAGGCCATCGAAAAAATGGCGCAAACCTATCCGGAAAACATCGCTTTTGACTTTATGGGCAAATCCACCACCTACCGTGAGCTTGTGAAAAACATCCATATTTGCGCCAAATCTCTGAAAGCCATGGGTGTCCGGGAAAACGACAAGGTCACCATCGCAATGCCCAACTGCCCCCAGTCCATCTACTTTTTCTATGCTATCAACGCCATCGGCGGCATCTGCAATATGATCCACCCCCTGTCTGCGGAGAAGGAGATCGAATTTTACTTAAACGAGTCCCAAAGCGTTCTCGCCATTACCCTCGACCAGTTTTATGGCAAGTTTGCCCGTGTCCGCGGCAACACTAAACTCAGTAATTTAATCATCGCCAGCATTAAGGATGCCCTCTCCCCGGTGATGCAGATCGGTTACGCACTGACACAGGGCAGAAAAATCAAGAAGGTCCCCGCCGATGCCCCCATCGTGCGCTGGAAGGACTTTTTGAAGCTGGGCGCAAGCACCGACAGCAATTACCGTGTTGCGCGGAAAAGCGAAGACCCCGCCGTTATCCTCTATTCCGGCGGCACTACCGGCACCAACAAGGGCATTGTGCTGACCAACCGGAATTTTAACGCATTGGGCGCCCAAATCGTAGCCACCAACCCTATGTTCCGCCCCGGCGACAAGATGCTGGCCGCAATGCCAATCTTCCACGGCTTCGGTCTGGGCGTGTGTATCCACAGTATGCTCTTTAACGGCGGCCGCTGTATTCTCGTGCCCCGGTTTACCCCCAAGTCCTACGCCAAGGACCTTGTCAAACACCGCTGCAATTTCATCGCCGGTGTTCCCACCCTCTACGAAGCCCTTTTGCGGCTGCCCGATATGGACGGCGCAGACCTGAGCTGTCTCAAGGGCGTATTCTCCGGCGGCGACAGCCTTTCCATTGAGCTGAAGAAGAAATTCGACAAATTTCTCTATGACCACAAGGCCACCATTCAGGTCCGGGAGGGCTACGGCACCACCGAAACCGTTACCGCCTGCTGCCTGACACCCACCCATATTTATAAGGAGGGCTCCATCGGTCTTCCCTTCCCCGATACTTATATTAAAATCGTCGAGCCGGGCACTGCAAACGAGCTGCCTTACGGCGAAGAAGGCGAAATTCTGCTGGCCGGCCCCACGGTAATGAAGGAATATATGCACCACCCCGAGGAAACCGCACAGACGCTGCGTACCCACGAAGATGGCCTGACTTGGGTCTACACCGGTGATCTCGGCACAATGGACGAGCAGGGCTTTGTCTATTTCAAGGGTCGCGCCAAGCGGATGATTATCACTTCCGGCTATAACGTTTATCCCGCCCAGATCGAGAACATTTTGGATGCCCACGAACTGGTGCAAATGAGCTGTGTCATCGGCATCCCCGATGCCTACAAGATGCAAAAGGTCAAAGCATTCGTAAAGTTGGTGCCTGAGGCACAGGTAAATGAAGAAACTAAGCAGATTCTCCTTGCCCACTGCCGCAAGCACGTGGCAAAATATGCTATGCCCTGCGACATCATCTTCAAAGACGAAATGCCCAAAACCTTGGTAGGAAAGGTCGCCTACCGCGTCCTCGAAGAGGAAGAACTGGCAAAAATCGCCGCCGTACAATAATTGCGAATAAAACTGCGAGCCGGTTGGCTCGCAGTTCTTATTTCTCTTGCTCTTCCTTTTTTTCACCTTGCAATTGCTGCATCACCGCAAATCTTTTTCGCAGACAAACAGTGTGCGCCACCGCAACAATGGTATTGTGAAGCATTAGCTTCTCTTCCTGTTCTCCTGCAGGCAGCCCCGGAATCTCCTCTCCCGCACCAATGGCAGAGAGCATATTTTCAAGTGTACCGCAAAAATAATCATAAGCCACCTGCACATCACAAACATCCCTCTGAATCTGGAACATCAGACGAATGTCCTCCATAGTCAGCACCGTTTTGACCGCCGTTATATAGATCAAGCAGGCGATCTGCTCTCGGCTGTACTGCTTTTTGATAGGATTAGAAACCAATCCCCGCTTCACATAGTTGGAGATCATGGATGCAGTGATCATACCCTCCATAAGGGGCGCGAAGCATTCGCCGATATATCGGGTGACCTGCTCCAAATAAAGACCCACATTGGGAATTTCCTGATACCGGGGCAGGCGGAAAGCCTGCATACTGCGTGTGTTTTCGTTCATCTTCACCACTCCTTACTGCATTTTATTGTACTTTATCCGTCTATAAAAGTCAACAAAAACCCGTTATCAGTTCTCAAAGAACTTGACAACCTTAAATAACAGGTGTATAATGCGGTCATAAGGTCTTTTTTATCTTGGTATCGGTTCTTTATGAACTTATGATGGAGGTATCTTATGAAACGCACAAAATTAAAGGATCGCCGGCTGCCGGATTACACCCGGGGAGAAGAGCTTATGAACACCGTCTCCCACATTGTTGGCGGCGGTGTGGGCATTATCGTGTTTGTTCTGTGTCTATGGCGGTCATTTTTTGATCTCAGCGGCTGGAAATTTGCCAGCAGCATCATTTATGGCATTTCCTTTATCCAGCTATATACCATTTCCAGCATCTACCACGCTCTGCGGCCGGGAACGGGCAAAAAAGTCTTACAAGTCATTGACCATTGCGCCATCTATTTCTTTATCGCCGGCACCTATGCGCCAATTCTCCTATGCGCACTGCGCCCTGCTTTTCCCGGGTGGGCTTGGTCGATTTTCTGCATTGAATACGGACTTGCCGCCCTCGCTACCACCCTGACCGCCATTGACCTGCGGAAATACCGGGTGCTGTCTATGATCTGCTATATTGGGATGGGCTGGTGTATTTTGATCGCTCTAAAGCCCCTTTTGCAGGTGATGGCAATGCCCGGCTTTCTCCTTTTGCTTTCCGGCGGCATTGTTTACACTGTTGGCGCTATTCTCTACGGAATTGGCACAAAATGCCGCTATATGCACTCTGTATTCCACTTTTTCGTCTTAGTCGGCAGCATCCTCCAGGCCCTCTGCATTCTCCTTTATGTTTTGTAGGGAACGGATTTATCCGTTCCGTTTGTGAAATGCATAAATGCATTCCTTACGATGTAATTCAACGGTGTTTCCGTAGGAGTTGATGCCCATATCGACCCGAAACAAAAAATCTGCGAGCCGTGTGGCCCGCAGATTTTTTATTTATTTCTTCTTGGGAGCGCGGATGCGGCTGAGCTTTTTGTTCAGCGCCAGCAGGTCTTCCTTGGTGAACTTCGCATTCATCATGCCGCCCGCCATGGTCAGCAGACGCAGAACCGTAAAACCGTTCATCATGCTCATCATCTCAGGGGTCATCTCAAAGCCCATAGGCTTTGCCTTTTCTCCCTTCTTGCCGCCACCCAGCATTTTGCCCATCAGCTTCATAAACAGGAGCTTTCCGCGGAAGGTGGAAATCACATCACCCATCTTGGAGTTCAGGGACAGTCTGCCCGGCTTCTCCTCGATGTCGAACCAGTTGAGGATCGCGCCCTCTTCCTTCAGGCGGTAGTCTTCATTGAAGGTATCCACCTTGCGGATCACGCTCTCATCCTTCAGCTCTCCGGAAACGGCAGTCAGCTTGGTCTCGCCCACATTGGGAACATCGAAATAGAAGAAGTGATCAGCAGCTTCCTTTACACCCAGAGACTTGCCGTTTGCGAACAGCTCCACAGTCTTCTGGTTGGAGTAAACGGTGACCTTGGTCACATCCTCCACCCGGTCGATATAGCGCTTACCGCACAGGTGTACGAAAGGCTCATCAGACAGCCAAGCCTTATAGGCATAGAAGGAATCTTTCTTATACTTCCGGTCGAAGGTCACAAGGCCCTTGTGGTTCTGACCGTTCTCGCCGCCCTCAGATCGGGCATCAGCGCCGAAGTCGAACATATTCCACACGTGGGTCGCCCACATATACTTGCGGGTATAGAGCTGGCGGATAAGCTCCTCGTGGTAGTAAGCCTGATATTCCTCGGTATAGTCGCCCTGACGGGGGTCGGAGGTATGCCAGTTCAGCGCCTCACAGCCGTACTCGGAGCAGCCGATGGGAATATTCGGGTGCATCGCGTGGAACTTATCGAACCAAGGGCCGTTCATAGAGGTATCGCCGCCGTACCAGCCGAAATAGTGGTTGTAGGAAACAACATCGGGGATCTGCAGATAGGGATCCTCCATCTTGCACATAGAAACGGCTGCGATGGTGGTCAGTCTCGTCTTATCCATCTCGTGGCACAGATTATTCAGGATGCGGTGGTTCTCCAGCAGATCCTCGTCGCTGCCGCCGATGGATATCTCATTACTAAGACCCCAAACCACGATAGAGGGGTGGTTATAGTTTTGGCTAATCAGCTCTTTCATCTGGCTGATGGTATTCTCCCGGCCGGTGGGCATATGCTTGGAGATATAGGGGATCTCCGCCCAGATCACAAGGCCCTTCTCGTCACACAGATCGTAGAAATACTGATCGTGCTGATAGTGGGCAAGGCGGATCGTGGTGCAGCCAACCTCGCAAATAAGGTCAATGTCCTCTTCGTGGTGCTCCCGGGTCAGGGCATTGCCCACGCCCCAGCGGTCCTGATGGCGGGAAACGCCCCGCAGGGGATATTCCTCGCCGTTGAGGATAAAACCGTTATTGGGGTCGATCTTAAAGGTACGGCAGCCGAAACGGGAGCAAACGTTATCCACAACAGTATCGCCCTCCACGATCTCTGCCTCACAGGAGTAGAGGTAGGGATCCTTGCGGCCATGCCACAGGTGGACATTCTTAATTTCAAAGGTGACCTTTTTATCTGCGGAAGAGAGCTTCTGCAGTTCATTCTCCTCTTGGTCGTACAAGGTATAAACGATCTGCTGACCGGCCTTGAGCTCGGTGGTGTAGACCTCCACCTCAACGGTAGCATCCTTGCCGTTAACATTGGGCGTGATCTTGATGCCGGGCGCGCCGTAGTAGTCAAGATCAAAGTGGGTCTCGTTTACAGTGATGAGGTAAACATCACGGTAAATGCCACCGTAGAAAGTAAAGTCAGCCATCTGGGGATATACCGTTTCATTGGCTGCATTGTCCACTACAATAGACAGCAGATTTTCTTCCTCCGTTAGGGCATCGGTCAGGTTTACACGCCAAGTGGAGTAGCCGCCATCGTGATGACCGACCGCATTTCCGTTGACATAGACATCGGCAGAGGAGTTTGCACCACGGATTTCCAGATAGTGCAATCCCTCACCCAGCTCGGACTTGCGAATGGTCTTGGTGTACAGGCAGCTGCCGCGGAAATAATCGTTGCCGCCATCCTGACCGTCTACCGCATTCCAGCAGTGGGGCAGGCTTACCTTCTGTGCGCCCTCGGTAGCCTTGGGGTCAGCGCAGTTCTTGATAAACTGCCAGCCTTCGTTGATACAAATGATATTTCTCAATTTGGTTTCCTCCAAATAAATAATTCCCGTAAAACCGCCGCACCCGCCAATGCAGATGCGGCAGCTTTATTTCCATTACTCAGTGACTTTGCGGGCGGCCAGTTCAGCTCCCATCTGCTCGGTGGTCTTCTTATCCAGGTTATAGATAACTGCCAGACCGATGAACTGCATCACAGCGCTGAACAGGTACAGGCCTGCCACCAGCCAACACATATTGTGAGAAGTCTGAAGGCTCTGACCGATGGTGCCCTTGCTGGACTCATAGCCCAGTACGCCCATAATCAGCAAAACGAGAGAGGGGCCAACACCCTGTGCCAGCTTCCGGAAGAAGGAGTGCAGTGCGTAAACCGTGCCTTCCTCACGGGTGCCGAATTTCCACTCGTTGTAGTCAATAGCATCGCCCATCATCGCCCAACTTACGCAGGTGTACACACCCATACCAAGGCCGTAGATCACCAAGCCGAGCAAATAAAGGACCAAAGACAGAGTAACGTCTTTAACAGTGGGGAAAATCAGCATAAACAGGCCACCCACCAGAGAAACGATGGTACCGAAAACAGAAGCTTCCTTTTTGCCGAATCGAACAACGATCTTCTTAATAAAAGGCATAAACAGGAACATCGGCAGGAAACCGATCATCTGAACAAGACCGGACATAGATGCCATATTAAAGTAGGTAGCAAACATAATGGTATTTGCCGTGGAAGCAGCATTCATACCCAGGAACATACCCATAGCGGCCAGTGTGCAGCCAACAGCGGGACGGTTCTTCATAAACTTGCCAAAGGACTTAACAATGCTGAGCTTTTCGCCGCCCTCATTGGTCTTAACGGTATTCTCATCCACACGGATGGTAATATTTTTGAGCATAAAGATAAATGCCAGGAAGCCCAAAACACCCATAATGAGGGCAGCCCAGAATACACGGTCGCCCAGCAGGATCTCTACCTGCTTGCCAGTCTCGGGGCTGAGGATCTTGTCGCCGATCTCATAAGGCAGACCGGTTTCAGGATTTACCAGGAACTGCTCAGGTGTAAAGCCTTCGGGGATAACGATCTTATCCAGGAAATTGGTGGTTCCGTCATAGGTAACCTTCTGCCAGATCAGCATAGGCAGGATGGTCATAGGCAGAATATTGCCGATCATAGAGCCAACGGAACGCCAGGTAGACAGTTGTGCGCGCTCTGCGTTATCTTCTGTAACCAAAGAAAGCATAGAGCCGTAGGGGACGTTTGCCACAGTGTAGAACGCATCCCAAATGATGTAACCCAGAACGAACAGAACTGCTTTCAGAACCACAGGCGCATTAGGGAAGGGCAGGAACACAGCGGCGCCGCCCAAAAGCAGACCGCAGGCACCCACGAAGATGTAGGTCTTAAACTTGCCCATTTTGTACTTTCTTCTGTCTCTGTCGATCATAGAGCCGATCAGGGGATCGTTGACCGCATCCCAAATCTGTACGAGAAGCAGCAGAATAGACAGCAGGCCGGTCTCCAGCATCATATAAACCAGCCAGAAGGTTTGAACTGTGCCCTTCAGGGCAAAGCTCATATTACAGCCAAGGTCACCGGCTGCGTACGCGAGCTTATCCCGCATACCAAACTTTCTTTTTTCCACTTTTTATTCCTCCTGTTTTTGTTTTACCCTTAAAAAGGGCGCAAAACATCGCTTTTATTATACTATACCCGCGCACTTTCGTAAGAGATAATCTTTTGTAGTTTTTGTAAATTCTTTGTTTTTTCTGCGCAAAAATACTGGACAGCTTGATAATTATGCACTATAATAGATTTAACAAACACAAAATTTTTGACGGTTTCGTCAATTCGGGAGGTATTTTATGGAATATCACGCTGAGTTCCAGCTGCTAAGCGAACTTTTCCGCCGCACCGGCAGCAGCGTAACCACCGTAGACCCCAACGGTCCTATGTCCCAATTTCTTACATCCCAGCTGTACGTCCCCGGTCTTGTGGAATCAGAGGATCTTTCCACTCCTTTACGGGAATATTTGCCGGATCTGCAGCCGGATACGGTCTATTCCATCACCGACCGGCTGTTCCTCAAGTACACCTACCTGCTTATGCCAAATGCCGAGTCGGAAACCTTGCTTGTCTTCGGCCCATATTTAGAGAAAGAAGTCTCTCAGCAGACTATTTTGGAGCTGACAGAATCCTTGGATATTCCGCCCGCCCAGCAGAAATTCCTACAGAAATACTACTCCTCCCTGCCGGTCATCGACCCGGAAGGACACGTTCAGCTTCTGCTGACCATTTTCTACGAACGGCTTTGGGGCCCGGGCGGCTTTACCTATGCCGCCTTTAACCGGGATACCCTCTCGGATTTCACCGCATTCCGGCAGAAAATTCTCGCCTCCGAAGATGCAGGTGCCCAATGGAATGTGGAAATGATCGAAAAGCGGTATGCCGGTGAAAATGCCATGATGGAAGCGGTACGCACCGGCAACCTCAAAAAGGTAGACACCCATTTGGGCAGAATTACCGCCGCCGTCTTCGACAAACGGCTTCCCGACCATCTGCGGACACTGAAGAACTACTGTATTATTACAAACACCCTCTTCCGTAAGGCTGCCGAACAGGGCGGTGTCCACCCCGTCTACTTAGACAGCGTTTCTTCTGACTTTGCCGCAAAAATTGAACAGCTTAACTCCCCTGCCGCCTGCCCCTCTATGATAGGCAGTATGGCCCGGTCTTACTGCCGGCTTGTAAAAAACCACTCAGCCAAGAGCTACTCCCCCGCCGTCCAAAAGGCAATGATCTGCGTAGATGCTGACCTTTCCGCACCCCTGAGCCTGCGGTATTTGGCAGACGAGCTGAATATCAACAGCAGCTATCTGTCCTCCCTCTTTAAGAAGGAGACCGGCATCACCGTCACCGCCTATATTATTCGTCAACGGATCAATTATGCCAAGCATCTTTTGGAGAACACCCGCCTGCAGATCCAGACCGTTGCCCAGCATTGCGGTCTCGGCGATGTCCACTATTTCTCCAAGCTCTTCAAAAAAGAGACCGGTATGACCCCCAGAGATTTCCGTCAGTCGGTACAATAAACATAGGATAACCCCTCGAAAAGTTACCTTTTCGAGGGGTTATTTTATGGGTTATTCTCTGTTAAAATTCAGGGTATTCAGGGTCTTTGTGCCATCGGCGTTGATAACAGACAGCACACAGCCAGTGTAGTAGTTCTTGTTGTTCCAGTTGCAGGGATTGATCTCCACAGTTACCTGCTGGCCGGCATATGCCTGCAGCCATGCGTACTGATTTGCACTGGAAGAATACAGTCGGACATAAACATTTTCTGTATTCGATGTATCGTAGGTAGAAACATTGGACAGATAAATATTGGTAGAGCGGTCACCCACATACAGGACAACATAAGCCGTCATTGTATAAACAGAGGTAGTTTGATCTACAGTAATATCCAGATTATAGAAATCCTTCACGGAGATCTCACCGTCAAAGCTTGCGGTGGAGTAATCATGGTCACCGTAGAGATTGCTGACGACCACAGTCGATGTGATGGCAGCCTGACCGGAATGGTCGCCCTTGCCGTTGTGGAATTTATCGCGCTTACCTTCCAGGATGACCCCGTGACCGATCTCCAGTCCGTCATAGACACTGTCATCATTTACAACAATCGCAATGACACCAGTCTCATCGATCAGATAGAAGCCGTTGCGGTTAACCAAAGAAGGACCGACGATACCCTTTACAGTAACCGTCTCATTCACAGCCGTTTTGATTGCGTCATCCACTGTAATGTACTCGACCTGTTGCTGCTCAGCAACAGTAATCGTAACTGTCTCCGTATGGGTTTTGTCACCATGCTTTGCTGTAATGGTAATCGTTGCGGTGCCGGGCTCCAAGCAATTGAGTACATTGTTTGCTACAGAAATAACGGACTCATCGCTACTGCTATAAGTCAGCTCTATGCCTTCAACACCCAGCAGATTCAGATCGACGCTGGTCAGCAGCTTCAGTTCAGGATTGCCGGTGTAAGAGGTCTGGAGCTGAGAAACGCCAAAGTTCTTGCAAGCCAACTCGGCAGCATTGACAGAGGAGGGATCGAAGTTCTCGTCCATAACCGCTACCGGCAGGAAGCGCCACCAGCCACCGGTAGATTCACACTTGGCATTGATTGCCATAACATATACTGTGCAAATCTTACCCTCATAGGGACGAAGCCAATCCAAGTCAGAGCCGTTGGCCTGTGTATAGACATAAGAGCTGGTCACACCGTCCAAATCATACAGATAGAAATTGGTAAAGCCGCTGCCAGCTTTTTCCGTAATGTAAGCATTCACTTTATACAGCACGGTAGAGATGTCCTTGGAAACAGGCGTATCCAAAATATCCTTAACGGTAGTTTCCTTGATCCATGACTTGTCGAATTCGTGCTCGCCACCTTCGTTGTTCAGTAGCCGTGCATCCTCCAACTGATTGCAGCCCTTGTAGCCGAACTTGGCTGCGCTATCGATTTCCTTCTCGGAGATCCACATCGTCTTAGAGGCAGCAATGGTGATTTGATTGCCAACAGCCACGCTGCCAGCCAGATCCGTATCGTAAACATAGATAGAATTGGTACCATCCACCAAGACAACGCCAGCCTTCTTCATACCACTGGCATAGGTGATGGCGGCGACAACGCCGGTGACCTTTACCTTCGTACCGTTCTCCGTCAAGCGGGCATCTGCAACGGACATAGCGCTGTAGGCAGATTCGTCAAATACAGGGGTGGTGAATTCCTGGATCCATGCGCTGTTGAGCTCAATCGTGCCCTTGTAATTCTTCACGGTGGCATACAGCAGGACTTCGTCGCCCTTGACAGGCTTGTCGGTCATTGCTGCATAGCCGGTAGCGCCGTCCTTGCTGTAGGAGCCGTAAACGCTGATAGTGTCCTTACCGTCGGTAATGAGCATCGCACCGAACTGGGCGTCGGTAACAGACTGGACAGTACCGCGGACAAAGTAGCGGCCTTCGGTGACCTGCGTGTCAGCCAAAGGCAGAGCCAGCAGCTCAGCAATGGTTAAAGTGGTATCAAATTCAGGCAGCTCGGGCGCGGGCAGATCCTTAGAAACAAAATCGATGATCCAGCCATTCTGAACTTCCTTGGTGTTGCCCTTATAATTCTGCAAAGTGCCGTAGAGTAAAACTTCATCGCCGGCATCCGGCTTTTCGGTCATTGCATCGTAGGGCACAGAGCCGTCGGCATTGGCGCTGCCGTAGACCATCATAGAGCCGGTGGCATCTTCAATGGTCATCTGCCCAAAGGTAGCATTATCGATGGACTTAATGGTAGCGCGGATGTAGTAGCGGTCAGCAGAGGGGGCATCTACAAACTGCTCGCAGAGCGTCAGTGCTTCCGCGATGGTAATGCACTCGTAAGCTGCCCAAGGATCTACGGGCTCAGTGGGCGTGGGTTCGCTAGGCTCCGTGGGGGCGCTAAAGCCGGGGAGCATAGAGAGGATGCTGTCGATGCTTACGTCACAGCCGGCAAGCATACCGGTAAGCATCGCGAGGCAAAGGAGGAGGGCAATGCGTTTTTTCATAGCGATAACCTTCTTTTTTATATATTTTTTGGGGGGTATCTGCATACAAAATCATTATACTATAGTACTTTTCCGAATGCAATGCAGAATAATGCACAAAAACGGACGGAACGTTTTCGTTCCGTCCGTTCAGAGTGTAAAAAGACTCCTTTTGCGTCCAAGGGGAGGCCTTATGCGCTTCTTAGCAAAGCTTTGCGCCGGCGGGGATGGCGTCGTCTACCATTAAGAGGTTCAGCTTTTCCTCACCCTTTTCGGTGTGGACTGCGGAGATCAGCATACCGCAGGACTCTCGGCCCATCATCTTCCGGGGCGGCAGGTTGGTGATGGCCACCAAGGTCTTGCCGATGAGCTCCTCGGGCTTATAGAATTTCGCAATGCCGGAGAGGATCTGACGATCCGTGCCTGTGCCGTCGTCCAAAGTAAACTGCAAAAGCTTATCGGACTTCTTAACAGGCTGGCAGTCTTTTACTTTTACTGCCCGCATATCGGACTTACAGAAGGTGTCAAAATCCACCGTCTCTTCGCTGTAGGGTTCGATTTCCAGAGGGGGCAGCTTTGCCTTTGCCTTTTCGGCATTAAATGCGTCGATTTCCGCCATTTTCTTCTCCATATCCAGTCGTGCAAAGAGGATCTCGGGGGCATCCAGCTTGGTGCCGGGTGTCAAAACACCGAAGGACTGCAGGCTCTCAAGACCGCCGTTTTCGCACTTGATCTGATCGAGGATCTTCTTAGAGGTGTCTGGCAGGTAAGGCTCCAGCGCCACCGCCGCAAAGCGGATAGACTCCAAGAGGTTATACAGCACCGTGCCAAGGCGCGCTTTGTTCTCCTCGCCCTTTGCCAGCGCCCAAGGCGCGGTCTCGTCGATATACTTATTGGCGCGGCGCAGCAGCACGAATATCTCGTCAATAGCATCCGCCACCTTCAGTTCGTTCATCTTCTGCTCTACCTTGCCGGGCATACTGCGCGCAACCGCCTTCAGCTCTTCGTCCAATGCATCGGGGTTGGCAGGCGCCTGCACAACGCCGTCAAAGTACTTATTGTTCATGGCGATGGTGCGGTTGACCAGGTTGCCAAGGATATTGGCAAGCTCGGAGTTTATCCGCTCGATGATCAGCTCGTAGGTCATAATGCCGTCAGCTGCGAAGGGCATTTCGTGGAGCACAAAATAACGCACTGCGTCTACGCCGAACAGCTCCACAAGGTCGTCCGCATAGATGACGTTCCCCAGAGACTTACTCATCTTATCGCCCTTGACCAGCAGCCAGGGATGGCCAAACACCTGCTTAGGAAGGGGCTCGCCCATACTCATCAGGAAGATGGGCCAATAAATGGTGTGGAAACGGACGATGTCCTTGCCGATGAGGTGCAGGTCGGCAGGCCAGAACTTCTTATAGTGCTCGTCGTGATTGCCGTCCGGGTCATAGCCGCAGAAGGTAATATAATTGCTCAGCGCATCCAGCCACACATAGCTGACATGTCCGGGAGCAAAGGGCAGGGGCACGCCCCAAGTAAAGCTGCTGCGGGACACACACAGATCCTGCAGACCGGGCTTTAAGAAGTTGTTGATCATCTCGTTTTTCCGGCTCTCCGGCTGGATAAAATCAGGATGTTCCTCAATATGCTTCATAAGCTGGTCGGCATACTTGCTCATCTTGAAGAAATATGCCTCTTCCTCAGCATCCACGCACTCCCGGCCGCAATCGGGACATTTACCGTCTACCAACTGGCTCTCTGTCCAGAAGGATTCACAGGGGGTGCAGTACTTGCCCACATATTTCCCCTTGTAAATATCGCCCTTTTCGTACATCTTCTCAAAAATGCGCTGGACTTTCTTCTTGTGCTCCGGGTCTGTGGTGCGGACGAAGCGGTCGTAGGTGGTGTTCATCAGGTCCCAAATGTCCTTGATCTGGGAAGCCACATTGTCCACATATTCCTGCGGTGTTACGCCTGCCGCCTCGGCCTTTTCCTGAATCTTCTGACCGTGCTCATCGGTGCCGGTCTGAAAATACACATCGAAGCCCGCCTGCCGCTTATAGCGGGCAATGGCATCGGCAAGTACGATCTCGTAAGTATTGCCGATGTGAGGCTTTGCAGAAGTGTATGCGATGGCAGTGGAAATATAATAGGGTTTCTTTTCTTGCATTGTTTTCTCTCCTTAGATAAAAATGAAAAATCGCCCTTGGAAAAGCCAAGGGCGATAAAATTTACCGCGGTACCACCTTGATTTGCGGCATTTGCCGCCTCACTTAGCGCTTTAACGGGCGCACCCGAAAATGCCTACCTATCGGCACCTCAGCTCCCAGACCATATTCTGCCCGCTTAATCGTACCCATTTCCACCAAGCAGGGCTCTCTGACCGCTTCCGCAAGCATACTCTTCTGTTCATTGCTTTTCATTATAATATAACATTATACCGCAGTCCATCTTTTTGTCAACGATAATTTTCCATTGTCAATTCACAGCAATACGATTGTAGGGGTCGGCCACTGGACGACCCGAAACGAAATCGGCGCTCGATGCGTCGGTTTCGTTATATAAAGATGCCCTTTATCGGGGCGTCGAAGGCGCCGCCCCCTACAAAGAAGTCGGGAATTATCATTTATTGTCGTTTGCTTTTTGTCAGCAGCAAGGCTACAACCACAGCGCAAATGCCGGCAGAGAGCTTTCCTATGATCAGCGGTAGCAGCATAGATGGCGCAAAGCCTACCGCAAAACCCAAATGGTCGCCAAAAACAAAGGCCGCGGACACCGCAAAGGCGATGTTCACCACCTTGCCCCGGCTATCCATCTCTTTCAGAAGCCCAAAGGTGGCAATAGAATTGGCAAGGCTGGCAACAAGACCTGCCGCCGCAGTCTCATTGATCCGCAGACCCTTTCCCAATCCCATAAGGGGTTTCTTAAGCACCTTTGTGATTGCATAGACCAAAGGAAATGCACCCGCCAGTACGATGGCGATCTCACCCACCGTAGAAAAGCCGTCCGTAATGGGATTCATCCCAGGAATGAGAGCAAAGCCCGTCAGCTTCTCCACGATGGCCGCGGCAAGACCTGCGGTGATCACCGCAACCACACCTTTCCCAAAAACGGTAAAACCCTTTATCATCGCCCTTTCCGCCCGCCAAAGGCCAAAGGCGATCAATGCCGCTAACAGCACAATAGGGATCAAATTCCGCAGTACAGTAAGGAGCGGATACCCCGCCACCAATCCGCCGATCAAAATACCCACCGGGATGGTAACAATGCCGCAAAGCGCCCCTTTGGCAAGAAACGGTCTATCCTCCTCCCGGAGTATTCCCAACGCCACAGGAACGGTAAAGACCACCGTTGCGCCCAGCATAGAGCCGCAAAGCACGCCACCCAAATCCGCTATCGCCGGGTCATTTGCCATTTCCCGGGCCAGCGCGCCGCCACCCATATCGCAGGCTAAGATAGAGCCTGCAAACATAGCCGGATCTGCGCCCAAAAAGGTATATACGGGTACCACCACCGGGCGAAGGAGGGTGGCAAGCACAGGAGAAAAGGAGATGATACCCACCATCGCCAGTGCCAAAGAGCCCATAGCGAGGATGCCCTCTTCAAACTGCTTACCCAGTCCCAGCCGATTACCGAATATTCGATCCAACGCGCCCAGTACCGCAAAAAATGCCATTACAGCGATCAGGATACTATGTGCCGACATTTTTGCCCTCCTGATCGATAATGGCAACCACTGCCGCATCCACCGGCGCTTCCATACAAAAGCGGGAGGCTACTGTTCCGGTCACAAGGAGCACCCGATCTCCGTCCCCTGCGCCCACATGGTCTGCCGCCACAACTTCCCCGGCATCCGTTTTTACTACAAGAAAGGTTTGTCCCATCAGGCAGTTTGCCTTACGGGTGGACCATACGGCCCCGGTTACTGTTCCTAATGTCAATCCGATCCCTCCAAAATTTCCCGGGCCAAGGGCGTCAGCACCGCCCCTATATCCGGTCTTTTTCCTGCCTGCCGCATTGCCTGTGCTTCTGCGGCAGTTACCAGCCGTTTCTGCGCGCCGTCTGCAAAAAGCACACCCCAATTTTTCAGTTCCCGGCGGCGGGAAGCCAATGCTGCCGCCAATGCCCGGTTTTTCGGAGCTTCCGGAAGCCCGGGGGTGTATAAGATCACCGGTTTTCCTTCTGCAAGGGCCTCTAACACCGCTTCTTCCCGAAAACTGAGAAGCTGTCCCAAGCTCAGCGACCCGATGACCACCGCATCATAAGGCCCTTCCCCATAGGTATAGCCCAGATCCCGGGGTGGACACCGTCCGATGAGAAGCGCTCTCATAATAATATCCTCCCCAAGTCTCCGGGCACAAAGCCGCAGGCATTGGCTTCATCATAATCTAAATGCACCCGTGTGGAAAAATCCTTGCTTACCCGCACTACCGTATCTCCGAATACCAGAGGACGGTCACTATAGGTTTCCAAACGTACCACCTGCTTATCCTTCACCCCAAAGCGGGCGGCATCCTCCGGGGTCATATGAATGTGCCTCTGGGCGGCAATGACCCCTCGCTGTAAGGTGATTTCCCCTTTTTCGCCACGGATGGTAATGCCGGGGGTATCTTTTACCACACCGGACAGGCGCACCGGCGGTTTTATGCCCAAAACTCTGCCGTCAGACAGAGAGATTTCCACCTGCCCTTCGCTGCGCGCAGGGCCTAAAACGGCCACGTTTTCAAATTTTCCCTTTGGGCCGATGACCGTCACCCGTTCCTTCGCCAAAAACTGTCCCGGTTGGGACAGTGGTCTTTCCGGAGTCAAGCCGTGCCCAAATAGCTGCTGCGCCTGATTTTCCGTCAGGTGGACGTGGCGGCCGGAAGCCTCCATTTCCACGCAAATGCGGTGTAAAACCTGCTCGCACAGCTTTTCTATGGTATGCTCCTGCATTTATTCACCTGCTTTTCGCCTTTTCTTCAATCATAAGAAGATACAAATAGCTGCTTAATCGATTCATTGCCCGGATAATGTCCGGTCTCGTGCAGTTCCCTTCCCGGTCAGCAAAGGCCGCTACTGCGTATAATTCCGCCTGCCGGGCAACGCACCGGCAGCGGTTTAGCCGCAAAACCTTGATGCCGTCGCTCGCTTCCGGCATAAAGTGGGGAATTCCGTAAAAGTCTTGGGGAAAGTGGCTCCGCTTGCGAAGATCGTTTGCATCCATTCCACCAAGGCGGGTTTCCTGCATTTCCTTTTCCAGTACATCGGCAGCGATCAGTGCCCGGGCAAGTGTGAGGGCATCCTGCAAGGGTTTTGTTAACCCTGTCTCCACTTGCGCAAGCAGCAATTCCGCCTCCAAAGTGTCGATCGCACCGCGAAAGGCAATTCGGGGATGGGTCTTTTTCACAAGGAAATCCCCGTTTAAATGGGTCATATCCTCGGGTTTTTCATGGAAATAACCGCCGCCAAGGGCGCGATATTCCTCCGGTCTTGCCTTTTCCCCGGGGAGAATCTCGATCCGCTCCCGCTGCAAATAATCCCGCGCTTCGCTGGTAAGGGAGTCCCCTTTTCCTAAATAAAAGACCCGTTTTCCGTCCCTGTTTCGGATATTATCCTGGGCTTGCTGTGCTGTATAAAGCATTATTTGCTGTTACTTGCGGGGGTGCTGCTCAGTCTGCCGTGGGGGAGTATGGCATCCACCTCGGTGTGGGGGCGGGCGAT
>JAZSDE010000056.1:0-9089 GCA_045531015.1 Faecousia sp. | reverse complement strand
GGGTCGCGAGAACAAGAAGGCATAAAGAAAACCCCTTAAGGGGTAGCCCGTAAATGAAATGCGGTCGGCAAACCATTCGGGGCCCCTTTAGGGGCAATCGTCTGTAAAAAGCCCTTCTAGGGCTAAATCAAGCCCCCGGCTTAGCCGGGGGTTATGACTCATTTTGTTGGTGCGCTGCCCATACTCTCCCGTAAAACAAATTCTGCATGGATCTGCTGCTCTGACTGAGGGTTTGTCCGCCCGGGCTGCATTTTCTCCAAAAGCTGATACATCAGGTATTCCCCCAAAATAACCGCATGGCTTTGCAATGTAGCGAGGGGCGGTACTGTGTAGGATGCGGCAACAATGTCGTCACAGCCGCAAACGGAAATATCCTGGGGAATTCGCAGACCTGCCTCCCAAAATCGCTTCATTGCGCCAATGGCCATTAGGTCATTGGTAGCAAATACGCCCGTAAAGGGTACGCCCCGTTTCAGCAGCGTTTCTGCCGCCCGGTAGCCGCTTTGCTCATCGGTGGCGCCATCTCCGTCCACCAATAGGGCAGGCTCTGTATCCATACCGTAAGTATATAATGCATCCATAAAATCGTGATAGCGGTAATGGAAGGGCTTTTCCATAGAAAGGCCGCTTAAAAACGCAACTCTGCGATGTCCCAAGCTGTGAAAGGCGCTGACCATATCAAATACCGCTTTCCGGTAAAAATGGGTTGCTACCTCGGCGCTCACAAAAGCCATAGGGCTGGTAGGCTTCAAAAAATCCTCGAAGTCTCCTAAAGAAGCGGCCGCAACAATGACGCCATCCATCCCACGGGAGAGCATCGTATTCATATTTTGCTTTGGCGAATTGTGGGTAGACAGCACAGAAACAATATACCCTTCCCGGGCAGCAACATTCTGAATGCCCTCGTGAATGGCAGAATAATAAGGATTTTGTAAGCTTTTCACCAATATGGCGATCTGCTTGGTCTCCTTGGTCGCCAAGCCTCGGGCAACCAGACTGGGATGGTAATTCAGTTCCTTTGCTGCGGCCAACACTCGCTGCCGAACCTCCGGCGTAACAGACTTGGTGCCGTTGAGCACATGGGAAACAGTAGTTCCCGATACACCTGCCCGACGGGCGACATCTTCCCGTATAACACCCATTTTTTATCACCACTTTATCTGTAGATTTTTGAAAAAATCATAATTCTGATGATATTATATATGACAAAGGGAAAATGCGCAAGAGTTTTCCTTATTGGGTTTCCTCCTTAGGGTAATACCGCCGAAAAATCCGGTCGAAAATTGCGGTATTGATGTAGGCCGCAAGGCCGAAAATGAACCACAGGATCAAGACCCAGTAAAGGAGCACTGCAATGGATGTGGCAACGAAAAGGGCAAGAAGCAGAATCGTCCAAAGCATATGCCGAGAGGACAGGTACAGCGCACTTTTTATCGTTGTTGCTATTGGGTTGTCAAATACTGCCTGTATAGGAAATACATACAAGCTCATCAGCACTAATGCCACATCCAGCCCAAAGAAAAGCATCGCCGAAAACGTGCCGAAAAAGCCGCCCATATTGAGAAAAAACACAATGTCTGTAGTAAATACAACCGCCGCAAACAGGATGATCAGCCAAATCACCGTCGCCTGCCGGAAATTAGAGCGAAAAGCATCCCAAAACTCCCGAAGGAGCTTTCCTTCCGTGCCGTGGCGCATTTTCATAAGTACCGCGTAAAGGGCCGTGGTAGATGCACCGATGGTCACCACCGGCAAGCTGAATACGATCCACAGAAGGTTCAGCAGCATAATATGGACAGGCTTCCAAAGCAAGTCCATCATTTTTCCATTGGGGTCAAAAAAGGTATCCATTTGCTCCTCCTAATATCTAAAACAGCCCAAATCGGATAAAGGAATAGCTGCTGCGTTCCATATTGCTTTTGCCATCCTTCCAGCTGCCAGGAAGCTCAAATACTCTGGGGCCTACATAGGTCGGCTCTTCCTCCTTGGCATTATGGTGGGGGCCAAGCAAATTGCGGTTTCCGGAATATAGAGTAATCTCCGCCACATTTTCTCCAACCTGAATATAGTCGCCAATCTCCGCACCCCGGGCAAAATAGGACTTTTCTATCGGTTTTCCATTGATCCGCAGGCTGCAGCGGGCATAACCTCCCGGCAACTCCAGCCGCAATTTTCCGGCTTTTTCTACCGTAAACATCTTCTCCAGCACCATCCTCCCGGCAAAAAAAGGATATCCCTCCAAAACCGGCTCTGTGACAGTTGTTTGCTGCTGCCCCAGATAAAAGCTTTCTGCCAAATAAACATCTTCCTGCTTTCCCTTACGGAAAACGCCGTCTGTGTATACACCAAAATCACCCTGCAAATAGCAAGCCTCCACTACGGTATTGTATACTATGCAGTTTCGCAGGGACTCTGTGGCGTTGCCAAAGAGCACATCATATACCTGCTGTGCCTGATAAAAGTGGATCCGGAACTCTACGCAATTTTCTCCCAGCTTTACAAAGGGAGCGATCTGGGCCCGATACAGCTGCTTTTCAAAGTCCGATGTTCCGTCAAAACACACCCTGTGTCCGTTCACACGACATTCCAGCGTATTCATATCCTCTGCCAAAAGGAACAGCCGCTGGGGCAGGTGCCTTGCTACAAACCGATACTGCAGCCAGAGCTCTCCGTCTACCCGTCTGTTCAGCAGATCCTGAAATAGGCCCATACAGCTATAAGGACCGCTGTACGAGAGGCCGTCCTGAGAGCAAAAGACTTTGTCCAAGGTCAGGTAATTGTCCGAACATTCCTTTATGTCAAAAGGCCCTTGCAAAGTGATGACTTTCGGCATTTCTTCCGGTTTTACCACCTCATTGTTCAGGAACAGCACCCGGGATTCGCCCGGTGCAAAGTGCAATTGGGTTTCCATCGGTGTTATCTTGCCTGTTTCCAGATCCAGAGCCAAAAAACCGGAGAAATCACTGCTAAATTGCAGCGTTGCTTCTTCGGTCAGGCTGCAATTAACAGCATAAATGAACTTTACATCTCCAAACTGACGCAAGGTAGAACGGACCGTAGTCCGGTCATCCGACACGGTATACATTTGTCGTTCACGGATCTCCGAAAGGGTAATATTGCTTTCAAAGGGACAGTCCCACGGCATACCCTCCAAATAGGTGGGCTTTTCATCCAAAAACAGCATTTTCCCCTGCTGCCGGGCATATTTTTCCATCAGTACCTTGGTTTCTTTGTCCATAGTATAGGTCTTAGGGAAAACTATCACATCGTACTTGCACTCCCCTACCGTCAGGCAGCCGTTTTGAACTTTACCATACTTTTGCAGTATGGTTTCGTCCAGAATATGATAAGGAATATGCATTGCTGTAAGCTGCGCCAAGGTTTCATTATAGTGGTCGTTTATGGGGTATTTATCGTCGTATTTCACCCGTTTATAGTCAAAATATAAACTGCGAATAGGACAAAACACACCGACCGAAACCAGCTCCTTGCTTTCTCCCAGCAAATAGCCCAAGCGGGCAAAATAATCGTTAAAAGGCTTAAATCCGTACTTTATCCAAGGATTAACCCAAGAAAAATGGGCGGGGTAATCTCTTTTCCGCTGTCCTCGCTCCGAGTGAGGCAGCAGATGCTGGCACATCATATTCACGCCATCTACATATTGGGCTTCTGCTATGATCTTTGCTTGCTGTGCAGATACGTTCCAGCCGCAGCCGGCAAAGGTTTCCGTTAAGACCTTCTTTTTCCCCAATTGGCAGGCAACGGAAGATACCTGCTTGGGGGCATTGGGGGTGGTCACCGCAAAGCGCAAAAAATCGATACCGGGGATAGTTTCATATTCATAAAAGGGCATAATGCCACCACAGCAAAGCATTTGGGATTTCAGCTCCGGCTCTTCGATATAATGACCGGTCAAGGAAATCCCCTGCTGGGTACACCAAGTATATACCCGGTGGGCAAAATTCTTTAGCATTAGGGACTGCATCGCCTTCCAGTATTTGTACCGGAAATCCCGATACCCTTCTTTATCCAAGAACAGAAGACCTAAGCCGTCCAATATATCCTCATTATATTCTTTTTCAAAATAGGCAGGCAGCATTGCGGTATAGGGCGTATCCCAGCGAAAGTATTGGGGTTCATCCGTAAAGAATCCGGCAAGTCCTGAGAATTTCTCCGCCAGCTGTGTTTTATACTTTTCGTGGGTTTCCTGCAAAAACAGATCCACCACGCGGGGATTGAGAATATCCGCACTTTTTCCTCCTCGGTTAGCGGCGCACCCAGCCACAAATTCCAAAGCATCTCCTGCAGCGGTTCTTCAATTTCTTTATATTTCGGCAATTCTACCTTTACCGGGCGGGTGACGTCCGAGAGGTAGGCCTCGCTGGCATCGTGGAGGAGACAGGCAAGCTGCAGCCGCGGGCTATATCCCCTCGCCGCTGCTTCTTTGGCGCAGTTAATGCAGTGCTGCCCTACGGAATAGAAGCTCTGAAAGTGCCCATTTGCCCGGCAGAGCATCGAAAGGGCGTGGGCAATGTCCCTAATATCGACCAGCTCTGCCTTTGGCCGCAGGGGGTCAAACATTTTCTTCGTATAGGTCATAATCTCGCTCATAGCTTACATCTCCGTCACAGGCTCACACTGCCCACATAATCATAATTCGGCATTTCCGGGGCGATCTTCTCTTTAGAGAACCGGAAGCTGTCCCGGTTTTCTACATAAAGATGGGCCATGGCAATGCCCGTATCCAGCCGCGTTCCTATTTGGTGGCAATAGACCCGAATCGTGCCTCCCTCGTGGGTAAAGTACCAAGGCTGACTGTTGACCGCAGAAGGTGCCAATCGGGCAGCTTCCAGCTTGGGATCAGGCTGATTGGTGATCTGCTCCATCCTCTTGCGCTTGAAATCCTTGAGACTATTGCGCAGGCTGCCCCCTTTCGGGTGTCCAAAGGCCAGCATAATGACAAATTTCATCCCCTCCACCTGTTCGGTAGTCTTAGGATTCATCCTTCCCATTCCCAGCCAGCAAACACCGAGACCCAGAGTCTGCATATAAAGCTCCATCTGCTGGAACATAAAACCTGCATTCTCCAAATAGCCGTCCTTTTCCTCGGAATAAACGGCGATCAGCTGCTGGGTCGTCCAAGGGCAGATACACTTGACCTGACTGCGGGAAACGACCTCCCAATGCACCTTTATATCCGGATAAAGGGGCTTCATAGGAAACATCTTGATCTTCTCTATGATCTCTTCCTCTACCGGCGCATTTGTAAAACTCCTGCAGGACTTGCGCTTATAAATCATTTCCTTCAAGGTCATAAAGCTTTTCTCTCTCTTTTTCCGCGCCGCGGCGATCTCCTCCTCTGTCTCCTGTGTAATCCATTTTCCAAAGACCTGAGAGTCCTTGGCGGGCAAGTAGCCCATATCCTTGTACCCTAACTTTTTCAGAAGTGCCATACTGGGCGCATTCTCCGGATCTGTAAAGCAGATAAACTCCCATCCCGGATAGCACTCATGCAAATGCGCGATCAGCGCAGACAACGCCTCAAAGGCGTAGCCCTTTCGGTGATGGAGATAGGAAAAGGTATAGCCCAAGCTGAAAGTATTTTCTTCCTGCATCACCACGATTTCGCCCACCAGCTCGTCGGTTTCCCGCAGCGCAACTGCCAAAAGGCAGGCCGCATCGATTCCAAGCACATCGTCCTTCCGCCTCTCGATCAAAGCAGAAATCCCCTCTATATCCTTAGTCTGTCCCCGCTGATATTGGGCACAGATAGGGTGATTGCGATAATCGTAAATAATATCCCTATCTTTGGGCGCAACATTGCGAAGCTGCAGCCTGTCCGTCTCCAAAAAGATCACGATACTTCCCTCTTTTCTATTTGCTATGTCCAGTATACCCCGCCTTCCCCAACCTGTCAACGGTTCTCTTTGATAAGCAAATTCCATTAATAATGTACTCGTAGGGGCCGGGTTTCCCGTCCCGCCTGCCGCACCCCGTACAACGCCGTAGGGAATGGATAAATCCATTCCACAAACGTGAAGCGCAGAAACGCGGAATGCATAAATGCATTCCCTACCCCTCTTTCAACGGTTCCTCTGTCGGGGTCGGCGTCCTCGACGACCCGAAATAAAATCGGTGCTCGACGCGACGATTTTATTACATTTTTCCTTTATTCGATAGTGTGCAAAACGGGCCGTCCGGGAGGTCGGCCCCTACGATTTCTTTCGACGGTGCCGTAGGGGACGGGTTTCCCGTCCCGCCTGCCGCACCCCGTACAACGCCGTAGGGAATGGATTTATCCATTCCACAAACGTGAAGCGCAGAAACGCGGAATGCATAAATGCATTCCCTACCCCTATCTACGATCATATGCGAAACATTCCGGGCGTTTTCTCGTATTTTTTCCGTATTTCTCATTGACTTGAAAAGGCAAAAGTGGTAGAATGTGAGAAGATATATACACAAAACGCGAGGATGAAAATTAGTATACGCCCATCCGTTTTTTCAGAGAGCTGTCGGTCGGTGCAAGGCAGTAAAACTGCGGTGTAGAATTCCTTTCGGAGCGGCTTTGCTGAACCTTTAGTAGGCGAAGACGGGAAAGCCCGATACAGCTTGCGGATCTTATTGATCCCACGAGGCCGCGTATGCGGTAAACTGAGGTGGTACCACAGGAATTTTCTTGTCCTCTGCATTTTGCAGAGGACTTTTCATTTACAGACAAAGGGTGAAAACTATGGTAATTACAGACTTTTTGGAACGAAACGCAAGACTATACGGGCAGGACATCAGCTTAGTTGAGATCAACCCCTCCGAGGAGCGGGACAAAGCCGCCACCTGGTGGGACTTTAACCTGATCGAAAGCGCCAGTCAGGATGCCCCCTACCGTCGGGAAATATCCTGGAAGGACTTTGACCGCCGTGCAAACCGCTTTGCAAATCTCCTGCTCAGCCGCGGACTGAAAAGAGGCACAAAGGTAGCCATTTTACTTATGAACTGCATCGAATGGCTGCCTATTTACTTCGGTATTTTGAAGGCAGGCTGCATTGCCGTGCCTATGAACTTCCGTTACAGCAGCGACGAAATTCAGTACTGCTTAGATCTGGCAGATGTAGAGCTTTTAGTCTTTGGCCCTGAATTTGTCAGCCGGATCGACGCCATCGAAAAAAACATCCCCGGTGTGAAGACTTTGTTCTTCGTAGGAAAAAACGGCCCCGCGTATGCCGAGGACTGTATGTCCCTTCTTCGCTTCTGCTCCTCCAGCGCGCCTCCCGTTGCGCTGTGCGAAACAGACGATGCAGCCATTTACTTCTCCTCCGGCACTACCGGCTTCCCAAAAGCCATCTTACATAACCACCTGTCCCTTGTTCATTCCTGCCTGACAGAGCAAAATCACCACGGCCAGAGCCGGGACGATGTATTTCTCTGCATCCCGCCCCTGTACCATACCGGCGCGAAAATGCACTGGTTTGGCTCTCTGCTCTCCGGCTCCAAGGCCGTTCTGCTTCGGGGTGTAAAGCCCGAGTGGATCCTCCGGGCAGTTACTGAGGAACGCTGCACCATCGTTTGGCTGCTGGTGCCGTGGGCGCAGGATCTGCTGGATGCTATTGACGACCACCGGGTAGACCTCTCCAAATTCCGCCTCGATCAATGGCGGCTGATGCACATCGGCGCACAGCCCGTACCCCCCAGCTTAATTCACCGCTGGATGAAGATATTCCCCCACCACCAGTACGACACCAACTACGGTCTTTCCGAGTCCATCGGCCCCGGCTGTGTCCACTTGGGCGTGGAAAATGTCCACAAGGTAGGCGCCATCGGCAAGCCCGGCTTTGGTTGGGAAACAAAAATCGTGGACGAATACGGTGTTGAGGTAAAAAGGGGCGATGTGGGCGAGCTAATTGTTCGCGGTGACGGTGTGATGACCTGCTACTACAAAAACCCCGATGCCACCGCGGAAGTCCTGAAAAACGGCTGGCTCTTCACCGGTGATATGGCGCGGGAGGACGAGGACGGCTTCATTTATCTTGTAGACCGCAAAAAGGACGTGGTTATCTCCGGCGGCGAGAACTTGTATCCCGTACAGATCGAAGATTTCCTCCGTTCCTTCCATAAGATCAAGGACGTGGCAGTCATCGGCCTGCCCGATGCGCGCCTTGGCGAAATTGCCGCCGCCATCATTGAGCTGAAAGAGGGCGAAAGCTGCACAGAGGCGGAGATCGACGAATTCTGCACGGCGCTGCCCCGCTACAAGCGTCCCCGTAAAATTTTCTTCGATAAAGTGCCCCGCAATCCCACCGGTAAGATCGAAAAGCCGGTACTCCGGGAAAAGTACTGCCACGGCCGCTTAGTGGAAGTGCAAATCACAGGCTAAACCCCGTATTTTGGAGGAAATGAAATGAAAAAACTTATTTTGGGCAACGAAGCCGTTGCCCGTGGCTTATACGAAGCCGGATGCAGCTTTGTGTCCAGCTACCCCGGCACACCCAGCACAGAAATCACCGAAGCAGTGGCCAAATATCCCGAAGTCTATGCCGAGTGGGCACCCAACGAAAAGGTGGCTATGGAAGCTGCTTTCGGCGCATCCCTTGCCGGCCGCCGGTCGTTTTGTGGTATGAAGCACGTAGGTCTGAACGTAGCCGCCGACCCCCTGTTTACCATCTCCTATACCGGCGTCAACGGCGGTATGGTCATCGGTGTGGCAGACGATGCGGGTATGCACTCCTCCCAAAACGAGCAGGATTCCCGGCATTACGCCCGGGCTGCTAAGATCCCGATGTTAGAGCCCTCCGATTCGGCAGAAGCCTTAGCCTTTGCCAAGCTCGCCTATGAGCTTTCCGAGCAGTTCGACACCCCCGTACTCCTTAAAATGTGTACCCGCGTTTCCCACTCTCAAAGCGTGGTGGAGACCGGCGAGCGGGTGGAATGTGTCAAGGAATACAGGAAGGACATTCCCAAGTATGTTATGATGCCCGGCAACGCCAAGAAGCGCCATCCCGTGGTAGAAGCCCGCACCAAAGCGCTGATCGCCTACGCCGAGGAAGCCGACATCAACCGTTTAGAAGAGGGCGCTGACCACTCTGTCGGTATCA
>JAZSDE010000069.1:0-2307 GCA_045531015.1 Faecousia sp. | reverse complement strand
CCCTTGGAGTCCACGAAGGGGTGCAGCAGTGCCTCATTGCCAGGAGCAAGGCGCACCATTGTTTCATAGATGGCCGCATCACCGTGGGGGTTAAGCTGCATGGTCTGACCAACGATATTGGCAGATTTCACCCGTTTACTGCCCAGTAGTCCCATCTTATACATCGTATAAAGGAGCTTCCGGTGGGACGGCTTAAAGCCGTCGATCTCCGGGATGGCCCGGGATACGATGACCGACATAGCATAGGGCATATAGTTGATCTCCAGGGTTTCGGAGATAGCCTGCTCGGTGGTAGAGCCCTGTAGGCCTACCACGTGGTCGGTATTGACTTTATTCTTTGTCTGCTGCGTTTCTTTCTTTTTTCGTGCCATAGCGCACCTCTCTTAGGAAATATCGGCAAGTTCCAAGTACTTGGCGCCGTTTTCCGCAATAAAATTCTTCCGTTCGCCCAGGTTATCGCCCAGCAGCATATCAAAATAGTGGGCTGTACGCTCTGCAGCCCCGGGCATCACCTTGATAAGGCGACGGGTTTCGGGGTTCATAGTGGTCATCCACATCATCTCCGGGTCATTTTCACCAAGGCCCGTGGAGCGCTGAATAGTAGGTTTCTTCCCTGCTAAATCTTCCCTGAGCATGCGGGCTTTTTCTGCCTCATTATAGGCAAACCAAGTCTTATCCTTATAGGTGATCTCAAAAAGCGGAGATTCCGCAATATAGACATAGCCATCCCGAATCAGCGTGGGGCAAAGACGGTAAAGCATAGTCAAAATCAGGGTGCGGATCTGGAAGCCGTCCACGTCCGCGTCCGTACAGATGACCACTTTGTTCCATCTGAGGTTTTCGATATTGAAGGAGGAAAGCTCCTTGGCTTTTTTGCCCTCGATCTCCACACCGCAGCCCAAAACCTTCATAAGGTCGGTAATAATGGGCGAGCTGAAAATGCGGTTATAATCTGCTTTGAGGCAGTTGAGGATCTTACCGCGAACGGGCATAATGCCCTGAAATTCTGCGTTACGGGATTGCTTAACGCTGCCAAGTGCAGAATCGCCCTCGACGATATACAGCTCCCGCATCGCGGCATCCTTACTGCGGCAATCCACGAACTTCTGCACGCGGTTGGCGATGTCCACCTTTGCCACGAGGTTCTTTTTTACATTGCTTTTCGTCCGCTCTGCGCTTTCCCGGGCGCGCTTATTGATGAGAATTTGCTCAGCCGCCTTATCGGCTTCCTGCTTGTTCTCTAAGAACCAAACCTGCAGCTGGTCTTTAAAGAAAGCAGTCATCGCTTCTTGGGTAAACTTGGAGTTTACCGATTTTTTAGTCTGGTTTTCAAAGCAGCCGATAGTGGAGAAGCAGTTGGTTACTATCACGAGGCTGTCCTGAATATCCTGATAGATGATCTTAGATTCGTTCTTTGTGTATTTGTTATTGTCCCGCAGGTACTTATCAAAAGCAGTGGTAAAGCCGGAACGGACTGCCCGGTCAGGACTGCCGCCATATTCCAGCCAAGAGGAGTTGTGGTAATACTCCACATGACTTAGCTGCTTACTGAAGCAGAAAGAGGTGGTGATCTTCAGCTTCATTTCGGGTCGGTTTTCTGCATCTCGGCCACGGCGTTCCGCCTCCCAATATACCGGCATAGTAAAGGCATTATCCCCTACCTTTTCCTCAATATACTGGCGGATACCATCCTGATAGCAGAACTCCTCTTCCTCAAACCGCTTGCCTACCTGATTGCGGAACTTAAAGAGGATCCCCTTGTTTACCACAGCCTGACGTCGCAGTACGTCCCGGTAATAGTCAACAGGGATGTTAATATCCGTAAAAACCAGGGGATCGGGCTTCCAGTGGAACACCGAGCCGGTCTTACGGCCACGGTCAGTGGGTTCTTTTTTCAGTCCGCCTTTATTGCGGCCCTTTTCAAAATGGAGGTCATAGCGGTAGCCGTCACGGCGGATAGTGGCATCAAAAAACTCGGAGGCATACTGGGTAGCGCAGGAGCCCAGGCCGTTCAGACCCAGGGAATATTCGTAGTTTTCACCGTTTTCGCCGTACTTGCCGCCGGCGTACATTTCACAGAAGACAAGCTCCCAGTTGTAGCGCTTTTCTTTTTCGTTGTAGTCCACAGGGCAGCCGCGGCCGAAGTCCTCCACTTCCACGCTGAGGTCTTCATAGCGGGTGACGATGATCGTATCACCGTGCCCCTCTCTTGCCTCGTCGATGGCGTTGGAAAGGATCTCAAACACCGCATGCTTGCAGCCTTCCAGATCGTCCGAACCAAAGATGACCGCCGGGCGCTTACGAACC
>JAZSDE010000050.1:0-2778 GCA_045531015.1 Faecousia sp. | reverse complement strand
CCGGGAACCATACGAAAGGTTCCCGGCGGCTCTTTGATACTTTCTCGCCGGAGAGAAAGTATATTTCCCAAAGGAGTTAGGAGTAATTATGAACTACAAACTCATTGGGCGTTTTCTCGCCCGGATCATCTTAATAGAGGCGCTCTTTCTCCTTCCTGCCCTCTTTATCAGCCTTGGTTACGGGGAGAGAAACGCCATCTCCGGCTTTCTGCAGACCATATTTATCCTGATTGCCATCGGCGCACCTATGGCCGCCTGTTGCCGCAATGCAGGCCACCGCTTCGGTGTCCGGGAGGGTATGCTGTGCGTGAGTATGAGCTGGCTGATTATGAGTCTCCTCGGGGCGCTGCCCTTTTTCCTTTCCCGGGCAATTCCCAATTATATCGATGCCTTTTTTGAGACCGCCTCGGGCTTTTCCACCACCGGCGCATCTATCCTTTCGGACGTAGAAAGCCTCCCCAAGGGACTTCTTTATTGGCGCAGCTTTACCCACTGGGTAGGCGGTATGGGCGTTCTGGTCTTTACCTTAGCCTTTTCCTCCGGTGAAAACGGCGCGGGCTTTACTATGCACCTGCTGCGGGCAGAAAGCCCCGGCCCGGACGTTGGCAAGCTCGTTCCCAAAATGAAGCAGACCGCCAAGATCCTCTACATCATCTACATCGTAATGACGGTCATTGACATTTTTCTGCTTCTTTTAGGCAATCTCTCATTGCTGGATGCCGTGTGCCTTGGCTTCGGCACGGCAGGCACCGGCGGCTTCGGCGTGCGAAACGACTCCTTTGCCAGCTACTCGCCCTACATTCAGAACGTCACCACCCTCTTTATGTTCCTTTTCGGCATCAACTTCTCCTGCTATTTCCTGCTGCTGATGCGGCAGTTTAAGAGCGTATTTCGTGACGAAGAGCTGCGGCTGTATGTAAGCATTGCCGGCATTTCTGTGCTGCTCATCGGCCTCAATACCTTTACCACCAGCTTTGACGGGGATTTTTGGGTGGCGCTTCGCCACGCGGCGTTCCAAGTATCCTCCATTATGACCACCACCGGCTACGCCACTGTGGACTTTGACGCTTGGCACAGCTTCTCCAAGGGTATTCTCCTTATGCTGATGCTTATCGGTGCCTGCGCCGGCTCTACCGGCGGTGGCCTCAAGGTCTCCCGTGTGCTGATCCTTTTCAAAAATCTCCGCAGAAATATCCGACAGGTGGTCAACCCCCACAAGGTGATGGCCATCCGCTCCGGCGGACGGATAATGGACGAAAAGGTCGTCACAAACACGGGCGCATACCTTGCCGCCTATATGTTCATTATGGTCATATCGGTGCTTGCCATCAGTGTGGACGGTCTGAGCGTAGAGACCAACATCTCTGCCGTCTTTGCCTGCCTCAATAACATCGGCCCGGGTTTGGGCGCAGTAGGCCCCACCTGCAATTACAGCCTCTTTAGCGGCTTCTCCAAGATCCTGCTGTCACTGAATATGCTTCTCGGCCGCTTGGAGATCTTCCCCTTCTTAGTTCTCCTCTCCCGCTCCACCTGGCGGCGTAGATAAGAGATAATTTTCGTTAAAAGCTGTAGGGACACCCCTCCCAGGGTGTCCGCAAATTGGTACGGTGTCGACGGACACCCGAGGACGGGTGTCCCTACAATCTCTTTCGATGGCACATAATTTATAATTTGTAACTTGTAATTTGTAATTACCTTTCCCCTATTATAAATCAAATATTTTGGAGGTATTTTTATGGAACGTTACGCATGGAAAGCAACTGTACTGCCCGGGAAATTAGAGGAGTACATCCACCGGCACAACAACATCTGGCCGGAAATGAAAGAGGTGCTCCACGCCGCCGGCATCCGCAACTACACCATTTGGAACGTAGGCAACGAGCTGTTCGGCTACTACGAGTGTGACAGCATCGAATTTGCCGCCAAGGTGCAGGCGGAAAGCCCGGTAGTTGACCGCTGGAACGAATATATGAAGGACGTTATGCTCATGGAAATGGACCCCGTCACCGGCGCCCAGCCCCTGATGGAGCAGGTCTTCTTCTTCGACTGAGGCACCCCCGCAAAGCCTCCCTTGTGCAAAGGGAGGTGTCGACCGAACAGGTCGACGGAGGGATTGTCATTTATCTTACTTTATCAATCCCCCAGTCTCGCATACGCTCGACAGCCCCCTTTACACAAGGGGGCCTTTTCCCGCAATTTATCATTTGTAATTTGTAATTATGCATTAAAAAAGACCATCCTTTCGGATGGTCTTTTTCCTATTTACTTACTCTGCTCCAAAGCCAGTGTTACGGTGGTGCGGTCGCAGACCTCAGCGGGGCCCCAGTACTGAATAGCGCCGGGATACACATAGGAGGTCTCCACAGCCCACTTTTCGCGGACACCCTCGAAGAACTTGAACGGTGCGCCCTCAAGCTCCACAAGGGCCTTGCGGATAACGGGCTTATCGGCGCCGTGGCGGCGCTCGATGTTCATCATCTTGGTGATAGGCATACCGCCGGCCACCCACTCCTCTGCGGGAGCGGACAGGTTAGAAACCTTAGAAAGATAGCCGGTGTAGCCGTACTGGATCAGCATAAATGCATTGTAGCCCAGGCTGTAGCAGTAGTCAGCATCAAAGTTAGAGGGGAAAGCGCAGCGGCCTTCGTAACCAAGGAAGTGATGCAGCGCAGAGAACTTGCCCTTGTAAGTGCCGGCAGCCTTACGGGCAGCCAGATTGTTCTTGACCATTTCAGAGAACAAGTCGGATCGTAGCCATGTCGTTCTGTGTGCCAAGGA
>JAZSDE010000085.1:0-2925 GCA_045531015.1 Faecousia sp. | reverse complement strand
AACAGCAATTGCATGCTCCAGATCAGCAATAGCAGCTTCCAGCTCTTCCTTAGCGGTTTCGCCTTCTACGTTGCAATCGTTGCCGGGAACAGTGGTGTTGCCGAACTCAACGTCGATGTCAAAGTCGGGAGCGGTAACGCTGCCGATCTCGTTCTTTGCCAGAACTTCTTCCAGCTCAGCCTTCTTAGCGGCCAGCTGCTCAGTCAGAACAGTCAGCTCAGCGACAAGCGCGTTCTTCTCGCTCTCCAGAACTGCCAGTTCCTCACCGATCTCCTGTGCAACGCCCTGATAGTAACCGTAACGATCAGCAGCTTTCTGCTTCAGGAGCTCAATGTAGTAAGTTACGCTGGCGACGTAACCATGCTCTTCCCACTGTGCCCAAATTTCCATAGCGGCTTCGGGACCGTAGGTGGCGATCAGGCTGTGCAGCTCGTTGAGACCTGCTTCTGCCAGACCCAGGTTTGCCTCAATTTTGCCAAGAACGTCCTTCTTGGCGTCAGTTGCGAATACCGCGGAAGGAATTACAGCAGCTACCATGCAGAGCACGATCAGCATTGCAATACCGGACCGAAGCATTCTCGAAAGACTTGCTTTCATAACTACCTCCTAATATTTTGTGGGAGCATCGGGTTGCTGCGTCCGAATTTCCCGGTTTTATATACATTACGCTGCATCTCTCAGCGTGAATGCCTTATTATGTAAGCTTTTGTTCCCTTGCTCTGGCGATGCAGGGTGGATTGCGCTCCACCCTGCTCCCAGCAGCAACAGGTAATTAAGAAAAGCTTAATTACGCATTATCAGCCATCCAGCTGACGTAATCGAAATTCTTGTACTCAGCTTCCAGCTTCTTATTGTCAACCTTGCCCATAGGTGTCAGCGGCAAAACCTCCACCGGTACGACCGCCACGGGACGGCCACGCTCTTCAGCGTTAGCATGACAATACTTATATATTCTCCGGCAGACCTCTTTGACATCTGCGCCCTTGCGAACTTCCACCAGTGCCATAGGATACTGGCCTTGGCTATGCTCTCTGTCGTCGGTACCCACAACTGCGCAGCTGCGTACATCTACCATCTCTGTAATCATACTCTCCAGATTGACAGGGAATACCTTATGACCGTCAAAGCGGGTGATCATACGCTTGATACGACCCTTAATGTAAAGGAAGCCGTCCTCGTCCATATAGCCCAGGTCACCGGAATGGATCCAGACAAGGCCGTCCTCATGCTTACGCATTACGTGGGCGGTTTCCTCAGGCTGTTTGAAGTAACCCTTCATCATAGTAGGACCGGTTACGCAAACTTCACCGATCTCGCCGTAGGACAATTCCTCGCCGGTCTCAGGATCAAAAACACTAACCGTCAAGCCAAGGGAAGGAATACCCACAGAGCCCTCTTTATATACCCGATTGACGCAGAAGGTAGCAGCAGCGGAAAGCTCCGACATACCGTAGCCCTGAGCCAGGGGGAACTTCATATTGTGCTCCCTGCGGAACTCCTCCAGACGGTGGCCCAAACCTTCGTTCATGGTATCGCCGCCACAGGCCAGCGTATACAGGAAGGACAGGTCCATATTTTGAACTTCATAGCTCTTCATCAGCAGCTCAATAAACACAGGCGTGCTGATAATATGGTTGGGCCGATAGGTGCGCACCAATTTGCCGATGCTGCCAGGTACAAACTTAGGAATCGGTACCAAGGTGGTGCTCATACACAGAGGCATATGCAGGCCACAGACCATACCGTACGCAGAGAAAATGGGGATGATACCCAAGAAGCGGTCACCGTGCTGATAATGCACATCGCAGTACATAAAGGTCAGCGCCACGGCGTTCATGGAGTCATTGGTCAGCATGACACCCTTGGGGGTGCCGGTGGTACCGCCGGTATAGGTAATGGCAACTACCTGATCTCCCACATAAGGCACATCGGTATACCGGGTGCCCACGCCCTTAAGCACAAACTCGCTCCAATTGATAACAGTCTTGCTGTAGGGCACCTTGGTCTGCTTCTTAAGGTTCATTGCAAAACGCTTAATGGGAGGCAGAGAGGTAGCCGGAGGCTGCACAATGATCAGATCCTGATTGATCTCTTTCTTCATATACTCAACCTTGGGGTAAGCAAGGTCGATGACAAACAGGATCTTGGAGCCGGAATCGCGGATCATTTTGGAAATAGTACGCACGTCCAGACGGGGATCAATGGTATTTGCAATGGCGCCGATCTTATTGAGCGCATAAACGCAGGCGATGGTCTCGGGAATCGCAACCGAGAGGAAGGACACCACATCGCCGGGCTTAACACCCAAAGCCGTAAAGGACCGGGCGCAGGCATCCACCTTGCGGCGAAGCTCCTTGAAGGAAATATCTGCGCCATAATAGTGAAGCGCAGGTGCGTTGAGGCGGTGCTTATTCCGCTCCATTACATAATCAAAGGCCTTGCACTTGGGAAGCTGCACATTGCGTGCTTCTTCAGAATAGTACTTCAGCCATACTTTTTCTTCGGAAATCTTTCTCTTATTGTTCATCTTGTTCCTCCATAATGTTGGCTTTGGATGTCGCAAAAGCGCCACCCTCCGAGCAAAATTTTGCGCTCAATTAGCACATTCTGGGCACAGGATAATACTATCCGTTTCTATCCAAGTAACTATAGCACAGCGCACGAAAAAAGTCAATTGTAAAAACATTTCCAGTTTCCACCAATCTTTTAACTTTTAGGGTAAAATTTTTAGGCAAGCTCCTCAGAGCTTGCCTAAAAACTAAATTTTTTACTTTTTGTAAGGACCGTATCCGTATCCGTAGCCGTAGCTGTTATAGTAGCCGTAGCCCTTTCCGGATACATCGCCGATATCATAGTGATTTAAGATCACGCCCAGAACATTTGCCTTCACGGTCTCCAATCGACGCAACGCGCCGTACACCTGAT
>JAZSDE010000034.1:0-11533 GCA_045531015.1 Faecousia sp. | reverse complement strand
TTGCCCGTCGTTTTAACAGTATTTACGGTGATGTGTTTAAGATTCCCGAGCCCTTTGTGCCCAAGGTGGGCGCAAGAATTATGAGCCTGACAAACCCGTTGGCAAAGATGTCCAAGTCTGAAAATGAGGATACCGGACGGGTGCTGCTGATGGATGACCCTGCGGTCATTATGAAGCAGTTTAAGCGGGCAATCACCGATTCCGATACGGAAAACTGCGTCCGTTACGACAAGGAGAATAAGCCCGGTGTAGCCAACCTGATGACCATCTATTCCGCAGTTACAGGTAAAACCTACGAGGAGATTGAAAATGAGTTTATCGGCTGCGGCTACGGAAAGTTTAAGCCGGTGGTCGGTGAGGCAGTTGTGGAGCATTTACGTCCCATCCGGGAGGAATCCGCACGGCTGATGAAAGATAAGGCTTACCTCGAAAGTGTTTACCGCGCCGGTGCGGAAAGGGCATCCTACGTTGCGGAAAAGACTTTGCGGAAGGTCTATAAAAAAGTCGGCTTTGTTGCCAAATAAGGAATTGCCGGGTGCAAATGCATCCGGCAATTTTATATATTTCTTGGTAATGTCTCGAATATTTCCCGGGTAATGGCACGATATTCGCCGATATTGGTGCATTTTCGCAGCCTTTTTCCCAGTTTTTCACTGCCCGCAAAGGTGGGGAGGAGATAAAACCAGTTTTCTTTCATACGGAAGAGGGCATTGCGCTCACTGCCAAATGCAGCAATATATGTGTTTAGCAGTTCGTCGTGGAATGCTTCCAGATTTTCGCGGCATCCGAACATCCCCGGATCAGCAATAAGACCGCGACCCAGCATAACGGTATTGCAGGTTGGAAATTGCGCAGAGAAGTTCTCAATATCCTGCACACGGAACAGATCGCCATTATAGCAGACCGGGGCTTTGGCATTATCTAAGCAGTAGCGGAAGGCTTCCGTATCGATTGTACCTTTATAGAACTGACAGCGGACACGGCTGTGTAGGGTCAGCTCATAGATGGGGTAGCGGTTAAAAACGTCCAAAAGGGTAGGGAACTCCTCGGCACTTTCTACACCTATCCGGGTCTTCACAGAGATCGGCAGTGGAGTATCGGCAAATATTTGATCCAAGAAACGGTCGAGGGCATCCGGCTCCCGGAGCATACCGGCCCCTTTGCCCTTGGAAAATACTGTACCGGAGGGACAGCCAAAATTCAAATTGATCTCTTCATAACCAAGATCCCGGGCAACACCGGCAAACCACAGAAAGTCCTCCGGGTTCTTGGTGAGAACTTGGGGAATCACAGTCGCATCCAGCTGATCTGCAGGCGGCAGTTCTCTTGCTTCCTTAGGAGTCAGTGACCGATGGACGGTAGGGGAGAAAAAGGGCGTAAAATACTTATCGACACCGGGAAAATACTTTCGGTGCAATCTTCTGTAAATGCTATCTGTCAGTCCCTCTAAGGGGGCGAAATATATTTTCATATGTGTCCTTAAATTTGCCGGGTGTTCACACACCCGGCAATGAATTCAGATTTCCATAATGACCGGCAGGATCATCGGATTGCGCTTAGTGTTCTTATAGAGATAGCCGCTCAGGTCATTTTTAATGGCGGATTTCACAGTCGCCCAGTCGCGATTTCTCCGTCTGCCACAGCGTTCGATGGCTTCCAGCGCCACCTCCCGGAGGTCCTCGATCAGCTGTTCGGATTCCTTGACGTAGATAAAGCCGCGAGTGATGATGTCCGGGCCAGAGATAATGCCACCGTCCTGACTGCTTAAGTTGACACAGACCACGATCATACCGTCCTGGGCAAGGTGCTTTCTGTCACGCAGAACCACGCTGCCAACGTCACCAACACCGGTGCCGTCCACCAAAACCATACCGGCCTGCACCGCACCGTTTATCTTGCAGCTTCTGCCGCTCAGTTCGATCACGTCGCCAAGCTCGGCAATCGTTACATTCTTTTCCTTCATACCCATCTGTGTGGCCAGTCTCCCGTGGAGCTGGAGGTGGCGCTGCTCACCGTGAACGGGGATAAAGAACTTGGGCTTTACCAGGGCGTGGATAATTTTCAGTTCTTCCTGACAGGCGTGGCCGGAGACGTGCAGTCCCTCGCTTTTTTCGTAGACCACATCTGCGCCCTTGCGGTAGAGCTCATTGATGATCCGGGAGACGGCCTTCTCGTTGCCGGGAATGGCGGAGGCGGATATAATGATTCGGTCACCGCTCATAATGTCTACCTGCTTGTGGGTAGAGAATGCCATCCGGTAGAGGGCAGACATATTTTCACCCTGAGAGCCTGTGGAAACGATAACCACCTTATTTTTCGGCAAGCTCTTAATAGCGGCAAGGTCTACGATGGTGCCGGCGGGGACTTTAATATAGCCAAGCTCCTGGGCGACCTTGATCATATTTTCCATACTGCGTCCGGTGACGGCTACCTTTCTGCCGTAGCGGGTGGCAGTTTCCAACACGGCCTGAATGCGGTGCATATTGGAGGCAAAGGTGGTGACCACGATTCGCTGGTCGCAGTTTTTAAACTGCCGGTCAAGACCCTCGGCCACGATATTCTCGCTGGGAGTGTAACCCTGCCGCTCTACATTGGTGGAATCTGCCATCAGAGCGAGGACACCGTTGTTTCCAAGTTCACCGAGGCGTGCAAGGTCGATCATTCCGTCCTTGGCAGTGGGATCGATCTTAAAGTCGCCGGTCATAATGACCGTACCTACAGGGGTATGGATGGCGAAGCAGACAGCATCGGCAATGGAGTGGTTGACGTGGATAAATTCTACGGTAAAGCAGCCGGCCTTTACCACATCTCCTGGCTTATGCGTGATGAGTTTTACTTTGTCGGCAATTCGGTGCTCTTCCAGCTTAAGCTTAATAAGCCCGTTGGTCATAGCGGTGCCGTGGATAGGGCAGTTGACCTGTTGCATACAGTAGGGGATCGAGCCGATGTGATCCTCGTGACCGTGGGTAATGAACATACCACGCAGTTTCTTGGCGTTCTGCACTAAATAGGAAAAGTCCGGGATCACAAGGTCAACGCCATACATTTCTTCGTCCGGGAAGTCGACACCGCAGTCGATCACGATCATATCCTTGCCGTATTCCAACACTGTGATATTTTTACCGATCTCATCCAAACCGCCTAAGGGAATAATTCTCAGTTTTTCAGCCAACTTAATTCATTTCTCCTTTCAAAACGTAAAAAAAGCAATAAAAAGCAGGCAGCCAACTTTCGCCGACACGGGCCCTGAGTCGCCCTGCGGCTGTAGATCGCCTGCATTTATGTACACTTTCGAGATACCGGAACTAACGGTCCGATACCTTGATATGGGTAGTATAGCACAAAAATATGGGATTGTACACATTTATTTTTACGCAAACTTCGACATATCTGTAATTTACGGAAAAAAGTATGAAAAGCGGTTGCAGGATCGGGAATACTTTGATATAATAATCAAATAAAGCATAAACTGGATTTCCTATAGCCAATTTTAGCCTGAGCAATATCACCCGAACCCGTTTCTAAGCAGCGAGACCACTCCAGCGTATCGTTATCGCTTTTTGGAGGGCACACAAAGCCCACCTGCAAAGCTCTGCCTTGCTCTGAAGCGGCCTCATAGCTTAGAAATCTACGACCCAAGGGGGATGGATGATTCTCTCAGGCAAGAATTTATGAAGCAGATGGGCTGACGCCCATCAATGAATAAAATGAAGACTGAGCGAATCAGACACCGCCTTGGGCGGGTTCGGGTGATATTGCTCAGGCTAAGGAGGCGTTGGATTTGAATAAGAAGCTCAAACGGCATCTGCATCAAAATACAGGATACTTTTATTTCATTCTTTTAGCATTTGCCATTGCAGCAGCGCTGATGCAAAACTACATTCTTGCGTTGGCAGAAGGCGCTGTGACCCTAATTCTGCTTATTTCCTACCTGATCGCAAGAAGCCGCCGCCGGAAAGATCTGCAGCTGTATTTGCAGACGGTGACCGACAGTATGAATACCATTGAGGGCGCAACCTCTCCGCTGCCTGTGGTGGTGGTGCGGTTGGAGGACTCCGGAATCGTCTTTGCCAATGACCTCTTTACGGAGATCAGCGGCTATAAGGACGGCTTCCGCCAGCACTTGCTGCAGGAGCTGCTGCCCGATTTTCCTACGGATTGGCTCAGCGCCGGTAAATCGGAATATCCCTACGATGTGACTTTGGGCAAGCGCCGTTACCGTGTGTACGGTACTGCTATCATCGCTGATGACAGCAGGAATACCCGACTCGGCTTTTTGTACTTTGTTGACCTAAACGAGCTGTATCAGGTGCGGGATGAGTATATCCGCACCCGCCCGGTTGTGTCTATCGTTCTTGTAGATAATTACGAGGAGCTGACAAAGAACCTGACAGAAAGCGCCATCTCCCTTTTGAATGCGGATATAAACAACGCAATCACCAAATGGGCAGACAGCTTTCACGGTCTGCTCCGCAGACTGGAAAAGAACCGCTATATGCTTATCTTCGAAAAACGGTATCTGCAGACCGCTATTGACGGTAAATTCTCCATTTTGGAGGATATTCATGAAATCACCAGTCCATCAGGACTGCCTGCTTCCATCTCCTTTGGCCTTGGTGTGGACGGTGCGAATTTCTCCGAGTGTTATGACTTTGCATCGCTTGCCATTGAGATGGCGCTGGGGCGCGGCGGTGACCAGGCGGTTATCAAAAACCGGCTGAACTTTGACTTTTTTGGTGGTCGCAGTAAGGAAAACGAGGCTCACAGCCGTGTTCGCTCCCGCATTAACGCCAATTCTTTGATGGAACTCATTAGTCAAAGCAACCGCATCTTTGTGATGGGTCACAAAAATGCGGATTTAGATGCCATTGGTGCGGCACTGGGTGTTTGCTGTATGTGCCGTAAGAAGGGTAAGCCTGCCCATATCGTTATGGACTTGGAAAATAATGCGGTAGGTAAATTTCTTGATGAGATACGGGCAGTTCCTGAGTATGCAGAAGCCTTTATTTCCGGTGAGGATGCGCTTTTGCAGTGTGATAACCGAAGCCTTCTGGTTGTTGTAGATACCAACCGCCCGGATCAGGTGGAGTTTATGCCGCTACTGGATGCGGCGACCAAGATCTGCCTGATTGACCACCACCGACGTGCAGCGGATTATATCAAGGAAGTGGTCGTCACATGTCACGAGGTTGGTGCTTCCTCTGCCTGCGAGCTGACCACCGAGCTTATGGAATATGTCCTTGAAAAGAAGGATATTCTGCCCATCGAGGCGAAAGCGCTGATGGCGGGTATCTTCCTGGATACCAAGAGCTTTAATGTCCGTACCGGTGAGCGTACCTTTGAAGCAGCTGCTTACCTCAAGCAAATCGGCGCGGACACCACAGAGGTCAAGCAGCTGATGCAAACCGACTTCCAAGATACCATAGCAAAATACCAAATCATCAGAACCGCCAAGCTGTACCGGCAGGAGATCGCAATTGCGCCACTCAACGGCAGCACCACCCGTGCGCTTGCGGCACAGGCAGCTGATGAACTACTAAACATATCCGGCATTACCGCTTCCTTCGTGCTGTATCAGAATGAAGACAAGGTCTATATGTCTGCCCGGTCTATGGGGAATGTAAATGTGCAGATGATCTTAGAGCCGCTCGGCGGCGGTGGCAACGGCGCAACAGCCGGCGCGCAGATCAGCGGCAGTACGGTCGATCAGGTGCTAGAGGATTTGGTGGCATCCATCGACAAATATTTTGAAGAGTAACTGTAAGGAGTTAAATTATGAAAGTCATTTTATTACAGGATGTAAAAGGCAAAGGTAAGAAGGGACAAATGCTGGAGGTTTCCGACGGCTACGCAAGAAATTATATGCTGCCTAAGAAGCTGGCCATTGAGGCCCCTGCCGATGCCGTAAATACCAAGAAAATGAACGATAAGGCAGCTGTCGAAAAGGCCGCAAAGGAGCGCGCAGAGGCACTGGATACCTCCCGCAAGCTCCGGGAGCTGACTGTGGTCGTGAAGGCCAAGGGAGGCGGCGCAGGCCGGCTGTTTGGCTCAGTCACAACTCAGGAAATTGCCGATGCGCTGAAAGCCACTGCCGGTATCACCTTGGATAAGCGCAAGATCGTTCTTGCAGACACAATTAAGAGTGTGGGTACCTACACTGTCCAGTGCAAGCTGGGCTATGAGATCACCGCGCCTCTGACCGTTAAGATTGAGGAAATTTAATTTCCACAGTCCTATCAATGAATATAATGAAGTCTGAGCCAGCCAAACGCCCACTTGGGCGGATTAGGATCATGTTGCTCAGGCTGGAAAGGAGAGACCTCGTGGATACAGAGTTATCGTCCCGACAGATGCCCCACTCCCTTGAGGCGGAGCAGGCTGTGCTGGGCAGTGTGCTTATTGACAGCAGCTGTGTACCGGATATTATCGGCATCGTAAAGCCCGAGGATTTCTATTTGCAGCAAAACCGGGAGATTTTTGAAACGGTCTATACAATGTTCAATTTTTCCCTGACGATTGACCCGGTCACGGTCTTAGATAAAATGCGTGAGCTGGGCTACTATAACGAAGGTTCCCGTGCCTACATCATTCAGCTTATGGAGATCACCCCCACCGCCCACAATGCGGCGCGCTATGCCCGGATCGTCCGGGAAAAGGCGATGCTGCGCAACTTGGGCACAGCCGCCGCAGATATTACGGAGATGGTCTATTCTCAGGTCGGCGCGCCGGATGAGATCTTAGAAAGCGCAGAAAAGCAGATCTACGCGGTACGCAAGGGCCAAAGCACCGATTCTATGGAGCATATCGGCGTGACCCTCCACCGGGTATTTGACAACCTGACGGTACTCAGCCAGTCCGACTCCGCCATTCCCGGCCTTTCTACCGGTATGCGGGATCTTGACCATAAGCTCAACGGCCTCAATAAATCTGACCTTGTGCTGCTGGCTGCCCGTCCTGCTATGGGTAAGACGGCCTTTGCGCTGAATGTATGTCTGAATGTGGCGAAAAAGTACAATAAGACTGTCGCTTTCTTCTCTCTGGAAATGAACCGGGAGCAGCTTGCAATGCGTCTGCTGTCCATTGAGAGCTTTGTGGATGGCCAAAAGATGGCCACCGGCAAGCTCACCGACGACGAGTGGCAGAAGATCTCTATGGCCGCATCCGCGCTGAGCCAGACGGACATCCGCGTGGACGACAATCCCTCACTGACGGTTGCGGATATGAACGCCAAGTGCCGCCGACTGGAAAATTTAGGCCTTGTGATCGTGGACTATTTGCAGCTGATGAACGGCTCCGGCTACGGTAAGGGCGGCGACAGCCGTGTAAACGTAGTCAGCGACATTTCCCGTTCTATGAAGATTATGGCCAAGGAGCTGAATGTGCCGGTTTTGTGTCTCAGTCAGCTTTCCCGTGGTCCTGAGGGCCGTCAGGACAAGCGGCCGCTTCTTTCCGACCTCCGTGAATCCGGTGCTATTGAGCAGGATGCCGACGAGGTTATGTTCCTTTACCGGGACGAGTATTACAACGAAAACTCTGAGGATAAGGGCATTGCGGAATGTATTGTAGCGAAGAACCGGCACGGTGAGCCAGGTACGGTAAAGCTCCAATGGGTGCCCCAATATCAGACCTTTGCTGATCGGGAGTGGAAGCGTGCTGAATAAAATTCTTGCCTTTAACCGAGAATATGCTTTGCTTTCTCCCGGTGATCGGGTGATCTGCGCGGTCTCCGGCGGCGCAGATTCCATGGCGCTGCTTTGGAGTATGTATATGCTCCGGGAGAAACTGGGTATTACTTTAGAGTGCGCACACTTTAACCACCAACTCCGTAGTGCAGAATCCGATCGGGATGCGGCCTTTGTCCGGCAGTTTTGCGCGGATTACCACATTCCTTTTCATTACGGTACGGCGAAGGTCAAAACGGGAGAAAAGGGCTTAGAAGCGGCCGCCCGGGAGGCTCGATATTCCTTTTTGCGGGAGCTTACCGGTGTTATCGCAACGGCGCACACAGCCGACGATAATGCAGAAACGGTGCTGATGCACCTGCTGCGTGGGACAGGTCTGAAAGGACTTGGCGGTATCACACCCAAAAGCGGCAACGTGATCCGCCCGATGCTGTCCGTTACCCGGGAGGATGTGCTTGCCTTTTTGGCAGAGTACAGCATCCCCTATGTGGAGGATAGCTCCAATATGACGGACGATTTTCTGCGAAACCGCCTGCGGCACAATGTGTTGCCCCTGCTAAAAGCGGAAAATCCGAAGTTTTCACCGAACGTTTCCCAAATGGCGCTGCGCCTGCGGCAGGATGAGGACTTCTTGCAGACCCAGACACCAAATGCAGCGGAGGTTTCCACCCTTCTCCATATGCACCCGGCCATCCGCGCCCGGTCGATTGCCGCGTTTTTGGAGAATGCAGGTATCAAGGAGCCAAGTGCCCAGCAGATCGGTTCTGTAGAGGCACTGCTCTATTCTAAGAAGCCCTCTGCATCGGTTTGCTTCCCGGGTGGGGTCACAGTGAGACGGAATTATGGTCGCTTGGAGCGCGGGGGAGAGACCTCTGCACCGGAGTGGGTACAGCTTCCTTGTCCCGGAAGCGTTACCTTTGGCCCTTGGCGGATTTCTGCCAGACCGGCAAAAGAAGAAAAGAATACAAGGTATTGCTTTACGGTTTGTGCCGATGGGGATATTTTCGTACGTTCCCGGGTGTCCGGGGATAAGATCACCTTTGGGTTCGGTACGAAGACCCTTAAAAAGCTGCTTATTGACGATAAAATTCCCGCCGCTCAGCGCCAGCAGATCCCTGTGATCGCCGACCAAGAGGGCGTTTTGGGTGTGGGAGGCTATGGCGCAGATATGGCAAGAGAAATTAAGGGCGACTTGATCGAGATCTCTGTCGAGGCGCTTTGAGAGATATATGCAAATGGAGGTAACTACACTATGCACGAGCAAATGGATCACATTCTATTTACGGAGGAGCAAATCAAGGCGCGAGTAGGGGAGTTAGCCACCCAACTTAGCCGGGACTATGAAGGGAAAAATCCCATTTTTGTTGGTGTTCTCAAGGGCGTTGTTATGTTCTTTTCGGACATCGTCCGTGGGTTTACATCCCCTTGCCAGATCGATTTTTTGCGTATTTCCTCTTATGCGGGATGTGAATCCACCGGTGAGGTGAAAATGGTACAGGGCCTTTCCCAGGATGTGACCGGTCGCCATATTGTGATCCTTGAGGATATTTTTGATACAGGTGCCTCTTTGGACTTTACTTATCGCTACCTCCAGTCCCTTGGCGCGGCATCTGTGGAAGTTTGCACTTTCTTGGATAAGCCTGAACGCCGTAACCCAGGCGTGACACTAAAGCCCAAATACGTTGGCTATGTGATCCCCAACGAGTTCGTTGTGGGTTACGGTCTTGACTATAATGAACACTTCCGTAACTTGCCTTATATCGGCGTGCTGAAGCCGGAAGTCTATCAGAATTAAGGTGAGTAATTTGAAAAATCGTAAAACATTCGTACTAATTGTTTATATTGCAGTTCTTGTGTTGGCCTTTTCCTGGATGATGGGGCTGTTTTCCTTTGACGGCCAGGAGCTTACCTATTCGGAGATCGTGACGCTGTTTCAAAATCAGCAGGTAAAAAGCTTCCTTGTCAAGGGCGAGGAAATTCGCTTGGAGCTGCACCAGCCCATCGATGGGGATACCACCCTTGCAGCTACCATTGCCAATCCTGAACGGTTCCGGGAGGAGCTTTGGGAGACCATCCAGAAGCAGCACGCAGATGGTGTTATCGTATCCTACGATTTTCTTCCCGGTGACAAGTTAGAGCCCTTTGATTTTGTGCTTCCCTTGATTATCGCTGGCTTGGTGATACTGCTTGTATGGGCTTTCCTTGCCAGCCGCGCCAACGGTCAAAATCAGATGAATACCTTCGGCAAAGCCCGTTTCGGTCTTCATAGGGATATTAAGGTGACCTTCGCAGATGTGGCAGGCGCAGATGAAGAAAAGGTAGAGCTGCAGGAAGTGGTGGATTTCCTGAAAGACCCGGAAAAGTACCGCAAGATGGGCGCAAAAATTCCCCACGGTATCCTGCTATCCGGTGCGCCCGGTACCGGCAAGACCCTCCTTGCCCGAGCGGTTGCCGGTGAGGCCAATGTACCTTTCTTTACCGTTTCCGGCTCTGACTTTGTGGAGATGTTCGTTGGCGTAGGCGCAAGCCGTGTCAGAGACCTGTTCGATCAGGCAAAGAAGGCAGCCCCCGCCATTATTTTCATCGACGAGATCGATGCGGTGGGCCGCAAGCGGGGCTCTGGTCTTGGCGGCGGCCACGATGAGCGTGAGCAGACCTTAAACCAGATCCTTGTGGAGATGGACGGCTTTACAAAGAACGAGGGCGTGATCGTTCTTGCAGCCACCAATCGCCCGGACATTTTGGATGCGGCGCTGCTGCGACCCGGTCGTTTTGACCGGCAGATCTACGTTCCCAGCCCCGATGTAAAGGGTCGTGAAGCGATCCTCAAGATCCATAGTAAGAATAAGAAGCTGGATGCTTCTGTGGAGCTGGGTACCATCGCCCTTGCCACCTCCGGCTTTACCGGCGCTGATCTTTCTAACCTAATGAACGAGGCGGCCATCCTGGCCGCCCGGGCAAACCGCCCGGTCATTACCATGGCGGATATGAACGAGGCCATGATGAAGATCATGGCTGGCCCGGAAAAGCGCAGTCGTGTGCGCCTTAAGAAAGATTTGCGGATCACCGCTTATCACGAAGCCGGTCACGCGGTGGCTATGTACAATCTTCCCACCCACGACCCGGTACACCAAATCACCATCATTCCAAGAGGTCGCAGTTTGGGAGCTACTTGGTATCTTCCTAAGGAGGACAGCAGCCACCTTACCCGCAATGAAATGTACGAGAAGATCGTAGGTCTCTTGGGTGGCCGTGTGGCAGAAGATTTGTTCCTCGGCGACATTTCCACCGGCGCATCCAATGACATTGACCGGGCTTCATCTCTTGCGCGGGATATGGTTGCACGCTACGGTATGTGCGAGAAGATCGGTACGATCTCCTATACCGGCGGTGAGGAAGTCTTTATCGGCCGTGACTTTGAAAAGACCAAGAGCTATTCTGAAAAGGTTGCCGGCACCATTGACGACGAGGTCAAGGTGCTAATCGATAAGGCCTACGCCCATTGCCGCACCATCCTGACGGAAAATAAGGACAAAATGGAAGCGGTGGTTGCTTACCTTCTGGAAAACGAAACTATGGCAGGCAATCAATTCCGCGACTGTATGGAAGGAAATGCCATCGGCGCAGCGGAAGAAAACCCGCTGTTTACCCGTACCGAAAAGCCTGAAGAATAAACATAATTGCCACATCTTACGGTGTGGCAATTTTGATTTGGTTGTACCAAAGACAACCCCCGGCTATGCCGGGGGAAAAATAATAGCTTATAGCGAGGAGTAAAGTAGACAAGAAAAAAACTCCCCATTATAGTAGAAGTGGTTTGCCGACCACACAACTATCATAATGAGGAGGTC
>JAZSDE010000077.1:0-2861 GCA_045531015.1 Faecousia sp. | reverse complement strand
CGATCCGACTTCCCCTGCTCTTCCACGCATTGCCTGCTGTCACCGACGACTCCAGCATCGCCCGGAGTGTAATGATTCTTGTTCGTAATAATATCAGCCATTTCTGCGCACATACCAATCTGGATGCTGCCGAGGGCGGTGTCAACGATGTGTTGGCAGAAACACTGGGGCTTACCGATGCAGCGCCCTTTGCAGAAGGTCTTTGGGGCGTGATGCGCAGCGGTTATGTCAAAGAGCAGAGCTTTGAGGATTTTCTCGCATTTGTTAAAGAAAAGCTGGGCACCGACGGCCTGCGGTACTGTGATGCCGGTAAGCCCGTCCACAAGGTTGCTGTGGGCGGCGGTGGCTGCTCCGGCGGATGGCTGGAAGCTGCAAATAACGGATGCGACACCTTTGTAACTGCAGATATTAAGTACAACGAATACTGGGATGCCCGGGATCGTGGTCTCAATTTGATCGATGCGGGACATTTCCATACGGAGAATCCTATGGTAAAGGTGTTGGCACAGCGTATCTCCCAAGCTTTCCCCGAATTAGAGGTAAAAATCTCAGAAAGTCACACCGATTGTATGAAATACTATTGATTTTTATTAAGACAAGTGATAAAATAGCGAAGAATTTTGAGAAACAATTGAAGGGAAGAAACACATATGTCCGGACATTCCAAATGGCATAATATTCAAAAAACCAAGGGCGCGCAGGATGCCAAGCGTGCTGCCGCGTTCACCAAGATTGCAAAGGAGCTGATCGTAGCAGTTAAGGAGGGCGGTGGCATTACCGATCCTGCCAACAACTCGAGACTCGCTACCGTTATCGTTAAGGCTAAGGCTGCCAATATGCCCAACGATAATATTAAGCGCTGCTTAGAAAAGGCTCCCGGTGCAGGCGGCGGCGACAACTACGAGACCATCACCTATGAAGGCTACGGCCCCGGCGGTGTAGCTGTGATCGTAGAGACTATGACCGACAACCGCAACCGCACCGCAGGCTCTATGCGTCATCACTTTGATAAGTTTGGCGGCAATTTGGGTGCATCCGGCTGCGTCAGCTGGAGCTTTGACAAGAAGGGCGTTCTGGTCATTGACAATGAGGACGGCGACTTGGACGAAGAAGAAGTTATGATGGACGCGATGGAGGCAGGCGCCGACGATTTCGAGGCCGAAGAGGACTGCTTCACCATCTACACCCTGCCCGATGATTTCAACACCGTAGTTGCGAATCTCTCTAAGTACACCTTCGCATCAGCCCAGATCGAGATGGTTCCCCAGAACTATCAGAAGTTAGAGGACGAGGAGCAGATAAAGCTCATGGAAAAGCTCATCGACATTATGGAAGATGATGACGATGTGCAAAACGTCTGGCACAACTGGGAGCAGGAATAATTGCATACAACAAACCGGATGCCTCGGCATCCGGTTTGTTATTTGCATTAGGACTTATGTAAGAACTTCTTATCTACGAGAATACCTGCGCCAACACCGCCGGCAAGGCCGCAGAATGCAACCAGCCACAGCGACCACCAGGGATAGCCCTTTTGGGTCTTCTCAGGTGTGGGCTCAGAGGGTTTTGCAGAAGGCTCCGTGGGTGCAGGCGCGTCATGAGAGGCTGCACGTTTGGCAATTACGGTGTAGACCTTTTCTGTACCGTTTTCCGCTTTGCAGATGACCTTAATTTCGTTGTCTGCACCGGCTTTCAGGTTTTCACCACCCTCCACACGGACGCTGGCTCTGCTGTCAGCAGGTGTACCGGAAACGGTCACACTCTCCGTTTCATAGGGCAGCCAGATCACGTAGCTTGTATTCTCCGCAGAGAATACGGGAGACAGCTTAAAGCCATCTACTGTGATACCTGAAAGGTCATTGTTACCGCTAGGCACATAATTGGGATCCTGCGCCCGTTTGACGGAAATGGTATAGACCTTCTTATCTCCGTTTTCTGCTGTTACGGTGACGGTTACCTTTGTCGTGCCGCCGGGAGTCAGGTTGGGAGAATCAATAGTGACCTTCGCCTTGCCGTCATTGGCAGTCGCCTTTATATCCAGCTTGCTTACACTAAAGGGAACTTCTGCGGTATAGCTGGTCGTTCCGGCGCTGAATTTGGGGCTGATGGTAGCATTGCTGACCGTCAGGCTCTTAAGGGCATTGTCCTTGGATTTGGGCGCTGCGGTTTTTACAGAGTAAGAAACCGTGCCGAGACCCACTTCGTTGCTGCCATCAGAGACTACAAGATTATTATAGGAAACCTTGATGTTCGTACCGACAGCCACATTCTTTACCTTAAAGGAAACCGTAAGGACAGCCGTTTTACTGCTGATAGGCTTGGACAGATTGTTGTCATAGGCAACAAAGTTGTTGCCGTTGAACTCAACCACCCAATCTCCGCCAACCTTCTGCTTCATTTCCTTCAGTTCCAGTACATTTTTGTCATAAGACAGCATACCTTCTGCGCCATAAATATCTTTACCGCTGAGATTCAGCGTTAAGGTGATGGTATCCCCTGCCCGGACAGTATCCGGGCCGGTGAGGGTCGCGCTTCCGCTGACTGCAAAAGCAGTAATAGGGAGAATTACCAAAAGGCACAAAATGAGTATAGAAATAACAGAAATTCGCTTTTTCATATAGAACCTCTTTCTCAGTTACAGCATAACTGCCATCTTTTTATTAGGCAATGCCAAAACAATCTTCGTGGGAATAACGGCTGCCGCTTCGTTTGTCTTCACGCTCTCCGGGGCTTTGGGCGCAGGAGTCTCTGCTCTGCGGGCGGATGCGGGAGCTGCGCTCTTTGCGCTGACTGTACTCTTGCCGAGGATATGGGCCTTGAGCTGCAGGAAGTCGGTGATGGAAATAGCCTTATCACCGCTG